>NZ_DEVJ01000026.1:0-14043 GCF_002362875.1 Empedobacter sp. UBA3239
AATACAATTCAAACAGATAATGGACACGAATTTCAATCAAAGTTTCATTGGCATGTTCAAGATTTAAATATGAGACACCGATTTATAAAAGTAGGAACACCTCAGTTAAATTCAAAAGTTGAATGATTTCATTTGACTGATAAAAAAGAGTTTTATCAACTTTTAAGCTACACAGATGATGTGGATTTAAATCAGAAACTGGAAGAATGGGAAAACTTTTATAATTTCAATAGGCCTCATGGTTCATTTAAAGGAAAAACACCTTATGAAATACTAAAATCTAAACTAAAATAATTATATTTAAAGTCTACGAGGTTATGAAGTACGACAATGTAAATTTCCCATCGTCCATTGCGCAATCATTTGCAATTTGTATGGATCGCTGATGTATTGTAAAAGTGTCAAAACGGCTGTAAAAACTTCAGAAATTATCATTCCTGATAAAACCATATTGATTAACGAACTTTTGAGGTTTGTTTTTGAAATTAAATACGTTAATAAAACAGCACAAATTCCAAATACAAATGCTGAAATATTGATAGATAATACAGGAACAACCATTGCTAAAGCTGCGCCAACAGCAGAACCAGATGATATACCTAATGTAAAAGGATCTACAATTGGGTTTCTGAAAATTGCTTGTAAAACATTACCAGATGATGCCAAAGCTGCACCAACAATAAACGTTAATACAATACGAGGTAAACGAACTTGCCACAAAATAGTTTCGATACTTGATTGAGGTAAATTAGTTGTTCCCGAAATTAACTTGCTCATTGCAGATGAACTGTAACGAATCAATTCCGAAATACCTACAAAATTCGTTGCACCCATTGTCATAGAAAGAATGACAACCGTTAATGGTAAAATCAAAAGTAGACCGTAAGATTTCAATTTAGATTGCATTTTTCTTGTATAAATCTGGTTTTTGGTACAATTGCATGATATCATTTTGTACCTATTTGTTTAATTGTTCAGTCGAATAAGCCGAAGGATAGCACCAATTGCGAAGTTGTTTGGCAAATAATAAAAACTTAACTGTATGCGGATCGTAATAAAACGCAGGATTCATAGCGAAAACTTGTTTTGATTTTACCGCTGGCAAAGCATCCAATTCTTTTAGTTGATACAAATTCCAAAGAACAATCAAATCTGGATTCCATTTATAGATCGATTCTGCACCAACATTTGACGATTCCATTTCTAACGGACAAGCATTTTCTGCACCCGATAATTTGATCGCTAAATCTAACAAAGTTCCTTTTCCAGATGTCGAAAAAATACGTCCTTTCGACCACGCATAATAGACTTTTTTAGGTTTTTCATTTACAGGAGCTTTCAACTTTTTAGCCTCAGCTTTTACATAAGAAACCACTTTCTCTGCACGTTGTTTTTTTTCTAATAAAGTTCCCATTCCAAGCAATTCTTTGTAAATCTTATCTTGACTTAAACTTGAAACGGTAAAAACTGGAATATTTAATTCTTCTAATTGCTGAATTGTTTCGATATTTTGTTCATAAACAATCGCTAAATCAGGTTGCAAACCAACAATTGTTTCGATATTACTTGATCCACCTCCAAAAGTTGGCGTCGCAATTGTTTTGTTTTTAATTCGCTCATCTAATTTTGCATAGAACTCAAATTTATCTTCATTCTGAAAAACTTGTTGCGGAATTCCAACCACTTTATCTTCGGCATGCAACATGTAAATTTCGTCCAAAGAAGGTTCAAAAAGTACAATCACTCGTTTTGCTTCTTGTGGTAACGAAACCATTTTTCCACGACTATCTTCCGCTTTTATTTCACCTTGTTGTTCGCTCTTTTTTGAAGAAGAAGAATGACAACTTTGAAAGAAAATAAAGAATGATAAAATAAGGGTTATACAATGAAATATTTTACAATTCATGATTTAATTTTTTACCAAATTTTTTAATAAAAATTCACTGATTAATTGTGCTTCGACAAGTTGTATTTTATCTTGATAACGAGTCAAAAGTTGCTCATACATACGACCATCATAAGGAAGCAAAAGTTGATTATCGTCGTCGTTTTTCCAATAAATAGGAAGGTGACGATTGCCAACGAATTAAAAAAAATCAGCGGCATCGGACTTCGACTTTGCAGAAAACTGAATACACAAACAAGGTTTTATGTAAACTGAAGCTATTAATTTGTTTTCATGAAATAATCGATCGCCGTTCTGCCACTCATTTTTAGTTTGTAATCGAAGTTCTAATGTTAAACCAGTAGTTGTTTTTCGCGTAATTTTTTGTTTTCGAATCTCAAATCATTCAATCGTTAATTGATCCAAAATATTTTCTACTTCTTCAGTTTTTGACTGAATTTCATCTATAATTACCAACTGATTTTCCATTGTTTCGATCTATTATTTTTGTTGTGCAGCTTCTTTTTTCAACTGAACTTTCTCTTTCAACCATTGACACCATTCGTCAATTCCTTCTCCATTCAACGTACTGATTGTTTGCACTTCTAAGTTTGGATTAACCTCTCTTGCATCCTTTGTAACCGCCTCGATAGAAAAAGGAACATATGGTAATAAATCTGATTTAGAAACCAACATCAATTCACTTGTTAAGAACATACGTGGATATTTCTTTGGTTTGTCATCACCTTCAGTTGTAGCGATAAGTGTAACACGATAATCTTCACCTAAATCAAAAGCAGATGGACAAAGAAGATTTCCTACATTTTCGATAAATAATAAATCTGTTCCATCCAAATTAATATGATCTAACGCTTGTAAAATCATTTGCGCTTCGATGTGACACATTCCACCTGTTACAATTTGTAAAGCATTAATCCCTACTTCGCGCATACGAACTGCATCACGCTCCGTTTCTGGATCACCAACTAAAACAGAAATATTCAATTCTTTCCCCAAACGTTTTCCAATTTCTTGTAACAACGTTGTTTTTCCTGATCCTGGAGACGAACAAACATTGATGATACAAACATCTTTCAGACGTTCGCGAATCGCATTTGCAACATAATCGTTGGCTTTTAATAAATGTAAAGTTGTGTTGTCGCATTGAACAGATCCTACTCTATTCCCAAGACTTTTTGGATTTTGTGTATTTGTTGACATAATTGAAATATGTTTAATGATTATTTATTTTTAAAGATGACTTGCGAGATAAAAAGCTCATTTCCTTTGACAATTGTGCTAGATGGTGTTGAACAATCTTCGCAAACAAATTTGTGATAGTTGACTTTGAAATTTTTGTGACATTTTTCGCAATACGCTACAATTTCATTGACCAAAACCTCTAACTCGATTTCATTATAATTTTGGTTATCAGCTATAAATGCATCAGATTCATTTTGGATTAAAACAGGTTGAACATTTGATAAAAGGCCAGCTGTAATTTGAACTTTTTCTATATCTTCTATCTTCGAATCATAGCGCTCGTTCAACGTATCAAATATGTCTTTGACAATACTTAATTCGTGCATAATTTTTAATTTTTTTGAATAGATTTCCTCCTTCTAAACAAAATAAATGCTTAGAAAATAGTTATGTATAAGAAAGTTTTATGTTTATCAGATAAATGGTAAACCGTAGATATAATGGCTCAACAGGCAAATTTTATTTGTTGAAGTAGAAAATAAATCAGAAAAAATACGAACACAAATCTGTTGATTAAAATTAAACTTAACATCTGCGTTGATAAATTCGTCAAAAGAAAAATCATTGATTTTTAAATGTTCTACAGTAAATGTGAATCCTTCAATAGTGCTAGTTGTATTATCACATTTTATTGTCTCTTTTTCTACTTTTTGATGCGCATAAGATTGATTTGTTTTGTTAGAAAAGCTAAACAGAACAATCAAAAAAAGGACAGAAAATATGTGAAAAATCGTTTTCATTTACGGTTGTAAAGGTACCACTTGCTACACCAAAACGATTATATAAAATAGCGTATAAATGTTCAAAAACGTTACAAATCAATAAAAATTATGTCGTTTACAAAAACGAATTTAAAATTGTTTGTCGATACATTTTTATTGTTTTACAATAAAAATGTTTTGTAATTGAAAATATTTATATTTAATTTGAAAAATAAATAATTACTAAATATGGAAACTAAATCTAAATTTTATTTAAAATTAATTGGAGTATTACTAATTACTCTTCCTTTTATTGATTTCTTTTTTAACAATGGATTAAATGATTTTAAAAGAGGTTTTAATAAAGGTGAAGCCGAAGGAAATTATGAATATTTTAATATCTTCCCAAAAAATAGTGATAATAATACTATTTCTATTCCAAGAATAGATGGGAACATTTTAACAAACGAAATTAGTTTAGAAGTATATACTGATAGAAGTCTAGACATTTACCCATTTTATATTTGGGTTTTATATTTACTTTTAGGCGTTGTAATGATTTTTTATTTATTTTCTACAATTCGATTAATTAAAAGATTTATTAATGGTGAATTATTTGAAAAAAGTACATACAATACTTTATTGTATAATGGATTTGCTGTTATATGCTTTTCTTTGATCGACTCTTTATTAACTATCATAAAAAATAATCAACTAGAAAAATATCTTGTGAATAGTAATTTTATTATTTCTAAAAGTTATATGATTAATGCTTCTGATATATATACAGGATTATTTACTATTGCTTTTGCAATTGCCTTAAAACAAAGTATTCAAATGAAACAAGAAAACGATTTAACGATATAAATATGGCAATTATTATCAATTTAGATGTCATGATGGCAAAACGTAAAATGTCTTTGAATGATTTGAGTGATAAAGTTGGTATTACATTATCTAACTTATCTATTCTAAAAAATGGAAAAGCAAAGGCTATTCGTTTCGAAACTTTGAATGCAATTTGCAAAGCTTTGGATTGTAAACCTGGTGATATCATTGACTATACGGAAGATTAAAACAAAAACCCAAATTTACTTTTTATTAAAAGAAAATACTATATTTGTCGATAACCAAAAGGTTTTAACTTAATTTTCCTTGGTGATAAAGATTTTCAACTGTTTTGAATTAAATAGACAAAAATCTTGTTTTACGGCTTATCTTCTTCCGACTATAATCGTTTTTTTAAGGAATAAAATTTAATAAAAAATTAGCAATCAATACACCTTTTCTACCCAAATAATCGGATAGAATTTTGTAAATTTGTAACCAATACATTAGAAAATTTAATGGAATATAATACACTTCGTTCACAATTGATTATTCCAGAATATGGTCGTCATATTCAAGAAATGGTAAATCATTGTAAAACAATAACAGACGAAACAGAACGCAACGGATTTGCCGAAATTATAATTGAAGTAATGGGAGAATTAAATCCTCACTTGCGCGATGTACCAGATTTTCAACATAAACTTTGGGATCAACTTTTTATCATGGCAGAATTTGATTTGGATGTAAAATCTCCTTATCCAATTCCGACAAAAAAAGATACGGTAAATAGTAAACCAAACAAAGTAGAATATCCAAAAAGCATCTATAAATACAGATATTACGGAAACAATATTCGTAAAATGATTGATGTTGCTGTAACGTGGGAAGAAGGCGAAAAACGCGAAGGTTTGTACTTTGCGATTGCCAATCACATGAAAAAATGTTATTTACTTTGGAATAAAGATACTGTTGACGATCAAGTTATTTTCAATCATTTGTACGAATTATCTGATGGTAAAATTGATTTGAGAAAAGTTGATGATCATTTGGTTTCTCCTGATCGTTTGAATTCGAATAATAATCATTCAAATAACAATCAAAACAATAGAAGTTACCAAAACAATAATCGTAATCATCAAAATAACAATAATCGAAATAATAACCAAAATTCGAATAATCGTCAAAACAACAATAACCGAAATAATCAAAATAACAACAATCGAAACCAAAACGTTCGAAACAATAAAGGTTAAATCAAAACTATTTAATACAACTAAATGGCTACATTTCAAATAAAGGGAGGGAAACCTTTGAAAGGAGAAATTACTCCGCAAGGTGCTAAAAATGAAGTACTACAAATTTTATGTGCGGTTTTATTAACCAATGAACAAGTTCGTGTTAAAAATATTCCAGACATCCGAGATGTCAATCGTTTGATTGAAATTTTGGGTGATTTAGGCGTAAAAACACAAAAAAATGGAAAAGGAGATTTCACTTTTCAAGCTGACGAATTACGATTAGATTATTTAAAAGGAAAACAATTTCGCAAAGATGGTGCTGCATTACGTGGGTCAATCATGTTAATGGGACCACTTTTAGCTCGTTTCGGAGAAGCTTTTATGCCAAAACCAGGAGGAGATAAAATTGGACGTCGTCGTTTAGATACGCACTTCGAAGGTTTCTTAGCTTTAGGAGCAAAATATCGTTTCAATCCTGACGAAGATTTTTACGGTGTAGAAGTCGACGAAAAAGGATTACAAGGTTCTTATATGTTATTAGAAGAAGCTTCTGTAACAGGAACTGCAAATATTATTATGGCTGCAGTTTTAGCAAAAGGAACAACAACTATTTACAACGCTGCCTGTGAGCCTTACATTCAACAATTGTGTAAAATGTTGAACAGAATGGGTGCTAAAATTTCTGGAATCTCTTCGAATCTTTTAACAATTGAAGGAGTTGAAAAATTAGGGGGAACTGAACATTCATGTTTACCAGATATGATAGAAATTGGATCATGGATTGGTTTAGCTGCCATGACAAAATCTGAATTAACAATCAAAAATGTTTCGTGGGAAAATTTAGGTGTTATTCCAGATGTTTTCAGAAAATTAGGAATTAAATTAGAACGTCGTGATGACGATATTTATATTCCAGCTCAAGAACATTACGAAATCGAGCGTTTTATTGACGGTTCTATTTTAACTATTTCTGATGCTCCTTGGCCAGGATTTACACCAGATTTATTATCAATTATTTTGGTAATTGCAACACAGGCAAAAGGAAGTGTTTTGATTCACCAAAAAATGTTCGAATCTCGTTTATTCTTCGTCGATAAATTAATTGATATGGGAGCGCAAATTATTTTATGTGATCCACATCGCGCAACTGTTATTGGTCTTAATCACGAAACTCCGTTGAAAGGAGCCGAATTAACTTCGCCAGATATTCGTGCTGGTATGTCTTTATTGATTGCTGCCCTTTCTGCAAAAGGAAAAACTGTTATTCATAATATCGATCAAATTGACCGTGGTTATGAAGATATCGATGTACGTTTACGTGCTATTGGAGCTGATATAATTAGAGCTTAAAAAATAAAAAATGCAATCTATTATTGAGTTTTTCACCAATTTTGTTCAACGCCCAGACAAGGTTTTAATGGACATTATCAATAATTACGGTTATTGGATATATGCTATTTTATTCTTGATAATTTTTGCTGAAACAGGCTTAATTATCATGTCATTTTTAATGCCTTTTTTACCTGGAGATGCACTAATCTTTTCGATCGGAATGATTGCAGCAAGCGATGATCAAAACCATTTGCATATAGAATATATTATTCCATTACTGATGGTTGCAGCAATTCTTGGTGATAACGTAAATTATTATGTTGGACGAAAATTTGGTGGCTGGATTTTAGGACGAAAAGACTCGTGGTTTCTTAAAAAGAAACATATCGAAAAAGCAACAGAATTTTTTAACGAAAATGGTAAAAAAGCAATTATTATCGCTCGTTTTATGCCTGTTGTTCGTACAATAATTCCATTTATTTGCGGTGTTACAAACCTTAATTATCGCACATTTATTACCTATAGTTTTATAGGCGCGGTACTTTGGGTTGGTGTTATTTCTCTTTTGGGACACACATTAGGTCAGTTTGACATTGTAAAAAATAATTTAGAGAAATTCATTTTCGGAATTATATTATTGGCGAATATGCCGTTGATTATCCGAATTGTGAAAGCTCAATTCAATAAAAATAAAACAGAAGAATGAGACAATTTGGATTAATCGGAAGAAATATTTCCTATTCATTTTCTAAATCTTATTTTGCTGAAAAATTTAAAAACGAAAACATTGTAGACGCTGTCTACAATGTTTTTGATTTACAGCAAATCGATGAAGTAGAAAAAGTATTCGAAACCGAAGGTTTAGTGGGCTTTAATGTTACAATTCCTTACAAACAAGAAATCATTCCATTTTTGGACGAATTATCACCAGAAGCTAAAGCAATTGGTGCGGTTAATACAGTTTTGATACAAGATGGAAAACGAATCGGGCATAATACAGATTGTTATGGTTTTCATCATTCGATAGAACCTATTTTAGAACCTCATCATAAAAAAGCATTGGTGTTAGGAAATGGAGGTGCTGCAAAAGCGGTTTTTTATATTCTTGATTTATTGAAAATTGAATATAAAATAGTTTCAAGAACAAAAACTGAAAATCATTATTCATATGATGAATTAAATAAAGAAATCATTCATAATCATCAAATTATTGTGAATTGTTCGCCAGCTGGTACTTTTCCAAATACTGAAATCGCTCCACTTCTACCCTACCAATTTATCAACGAAAATCATTTATTGTACGACTTGATTTACAATCCACCATTGACAAAATTTTTAGAAAATGGTCAACAAAATGGAGCCAAAATAAAAAATGGTCACGAAATGTTGGTTCTACAAGCCGAAAAAGCTTGGGAAATTTGGAATAATCGTACAAAATAGACTTGATATTGTCCTCAAATTTTATTAGATTTGAGAAACAAAACTTAATTTCTTATGAATACTGAAATGGATAACCTGCAAAATGCAGACGGAGAACAATTACCTAAACCTGCAAATACAAACGACTCTAACACGGAATCTTACAAAACGGTAGAGTTAACGAACCAAGAAAAAATAAGCGATATTTCGTTCAAAGATTACGAAAAATTTAGTTTTGATGTTTTGATTAACGAAGCAAAAAATCTATTAAGCAAATATGATGTTCAAGAGATTCGCGAGCATTTTAATCAAATTCGTGATGCATTCAAAACTAAATTAGAAGAAGATGAAGCTGCAAAAAAAGAAGCTTTCTTAAGTGAAGGTGGTGATGAATTAGATTTTAAATACGAAACATCTTTTAGAGCAAAATTTAACGCTGTTTACAACGATTTTAAAAATCAATTAGCAGTTTTTCATAAAGAAAACGAAAAAAAGGAATCTGATAATTTAAAGGAACGTTTAGAAATTATTGACGAATTGAAAGCCTTGTATCAAGAACCAAGTGATTCTTCGGCGGCAATGTTCAAGAAATTTCGTGAGTTAAAAACTCGTTGGCACAATGCAGGAAGAATTCCGAGCAAAAATGCTGAAAATGTATTCAAAAATTATTTTTTCCACTTAGATAATTTCTACACATATTTGGATATGAATAAGGAATTGCAAACATTGGATTATGCACATAATCTGGAAGTTCGTCAATCGATTATTAAACGTGCAGAAGAATTAATTGGAGAGCAAAACGTGCAAAAAGCTTTGAATGAATTGCAATATTTGCATCGTTTATGGAAAGAAGAAGCCGTCCCTGTACAAGAAGATTTGCGCGAACCAACGTGGCAAAAATTCAAAGAATTAACAAATAAAATTCATGACCGTAAAGGGGAATTGAATGAAAAAATAAAACAAGAGCAAAAAGATAATTTAGAAAAGAAGAATCAAATTATCGCTCGTATCAAAGAAATTTCTGAGCAAGCAACAACAAAATCGCATGGCGATTGGCAAAAAGCTATTTCTGAAATAAACTCTTTGCGTGAGAACTTTATCACAATTGGACGTGTTCCGAAAGATAAAAATTCTGCAACTTGGGAAGCTTTCAAAGAAGTGACAAGACAATTTAATCACATCAAAAATGATTTCTATAAAAATCTAAAATCAGAGCAACAACTGAATCTTGAAAAGAAATTGGCTTTGTTAGAAATTGCAAAACAACATACGGAAAGCACGGATTGGAATGCTTCTGTACAAGTGATTAAAAAAATCCAAAATGATTGGAAAAAAATTGGACATGTTCCAAGAAAAAATTCAGACAAAATCTGGAAAGAATTCAAAGATACATGTAATCAATTCTTTGATCGTTACAAAAAACGTCACGAACAAGCGAATCAAAAATTGGAACTAAATTTCGAAAAGAAACAAGCTTTCTTAAACGATTTCAAAAATCAAACGATTTCTGAAAACAAAGATGAAGCGTTGAAACAACTAGAAGAAATCCAACATAATTGGACAAGTTTAGGAAAAGTTCCATCAGAAAAAATTTCAATCAATCAAGAATTTACAAATGTTTACCACAAAAAAATAGATGCTTTAAATCTTTCTAAAAATGAATTGAACGATTATAAGTTAAAATCATTTGTCAATAAAGTAAAATCTGGAAATAATGGAAATTTATTGGATGATGAGATTAGAAAAACACGTAAAATAATTGAGGATTTAGAAAAAGAAATCAATCAATTGGATAATAATGTACATTTCTTTTCGAATGCAAATGAGAACAATCCTTTATTAAAAGATGTTTACAAACAAATTGACGATAAACGTAAAAAATTAATTGAAGCAGAAATCAAACTGAAAACATTATTCAATATTGATTTTAATGCATAATTTTTAGGCATGACACAACAATCTATCGATGAGCAATATATGGCTCGTTGTATACAAATTGCAACAAACGGGTTAGGAACAACATATCCTAATCCGTTTGTTGGTTCTATTATTGTACATAACAACAAAATTATAGGCGAAGGTTTTACGTCAGAATATGGTGGACCACACGCCGAAGTGAACGCAATTAATTCGGTTAAAAATCAAGAATTATTAAAGGAATCTACGTTATATGTTACGTTAGAACCATGTTCACATCACGGAAAAACGCCTCCTTGTGCGGATTTGATTATAGAAAAAGAGATTCCAAAAGTTGTAATCGGAACTCTAGATCCTTTTGCGAAAGTAAATGGACAAGGTTATTTACGTTTGTTGAAAAATGGTGTTGATGTAACGCTGGGTGTTTTGGAAAAAGAATGTATCAAACTCAATAAACGTTTTATAACATTTCATCAGAAAAAACGTCCATATATTATCTTAAAATGGGCGCAAACAGAAGACGGATACATGGGGCGTGATGATGTACAATTGTGGATTACAAACCAATATACAAAACAGTTAGTACATAAATGGCGAACGGAAGAACAAGCTATTTTGGTTGGAAAAAACACTGCTTTAATTGATAATCCACAACTTAACACACGATTATGGAAAGGAAATAATCCGTTGAGAATTGCGATTGACAAAAACTTAGCAATTCCGAGAAGTTTCCATTTGTTTGATCAAACACAACCTACTGTTATTTTTAATTCGATTGAAAATTGTTCTGAAGAAAATTTAGAACTTGTTCAATTAGATTTTACGCAAAAAATATTGCCACAAGTGATGGATTATTTATACGAAAACAATGTTCAATCCTTGATTATTGAAGGTGGAAGTGATACCATACAACATTTTATTGATGCTAATTTGTGGGATGAAGCACGAATTTTGAGTTCGGATACCATTTGGAATGAAGGAATTTTAGCTCCTCGACTGAAAGGAATTCGAACTGAAAAGCATCGTTTTTTGAATGATGAATTAAATATTTTCGAAAATAGATTAGATATACAAGAACCTTAGAAATGAGGTTCTTTTTTATTTATGATTTATTTGAATTTATTAAAATTTTCGTTTAATAATTATTTCAGAAAATTTATTCTTCTTAAATTCTATGTTATTTATTGATTCAACAAGAAAACTCATTTTATAAAATTTATTTTGTAGCTTAAATATTAATTTCCCACCAATATTATCAATTTTATAATTAAAAATATTTTGTTTTTTTGTTACATAGCAAAATGATGGTTCATTACAATTTTGGCAATCAATTAAATTTGCTTTATTATTTTTCAAAAATCTAAATTCTATTGTACGACAAAATTGAAATTTAGATTTTCCAATTGAACTATTATAAATCTTCAGATTTTCAGTTTTGTAAAACATACTATCTTGATTATCTGTAATAATTCTATAATTATAATCTTTCATTGAATTATTAATGATCCTTTTAAATTCCTTCTTTGAAATACTCTGGCAAAAAAGAATACTCGAACACATTAGTATGAATAAAAATAAATAAGCTTTCATTTATATTAAATTTTTTCACCATTCATAAATATAAAACCTTTTTTCTTTAAAAGTACTATTTAAACTATCTTTGCGCTACTTTTCAATACAACATGACGGACAATTATCGTACAATCGAGAAAGCGGTGGAAGATGTAATTTTCAAAGAATTGGGTAGTAAGTTTATTAATTTTGCTTATCCAGTTGAGAATGAAGATGACATCAAAATTTATTTGGATCAATTACACGAAATTCATCCCGATGCAAATCATCATTGTTACGCGTACGCTCTTGGAATAGATGGTAAAAATCATCGTGCAAATGATGACGGAGAGCCAAGTGGTTCGGCTGGTTTACCAATTTATAATCAAATTTTATCAAGCGAAATCACCAATGTTTTAATTGTTTCTGTACGTTATTTTGGCGGAACAAAATTAGGAATTCCTGGTTTGGTAAAAGCCTATAAATATGCGGCACAAGTTGTGTTAGAAGAAGCAAATATTGTAGAAAAATTTGTTTCAAAACGTGTGAAAATGGTTTTTAACTATGATCAACAAGGAATTGTAGAGCGCAATGTCGATCGTATTTCTGGTGATATTAAAGACAAACATTTTTCTGATAAATGCATGTTTACAATTTCGGTAAGAGAAAGTAAATTGGAAGAATTTATTCGCATGTTTGACGAGTATTATCAAATGGAAATTAAAATTATTGACTGATGCTAAACAGCTTAACTTCTTTACGTTTTTTCTTTGCTTTTGTTGTTTTTTTAAGCCATTTAACGTTTGTAAAAACCGATTTAGCTTGGTATAATTATCTAAAAAATAACGTCTTTTTCGAAGGTTATCTTGGTGTTGGTTTTTTCTTTATTTTGAGCGGATTTGTTTTGGCGCTTAATTACGAAAAGAAAGTCATCGACAATCCAAATTTTGATAAAAAGAAGTTTTATATCGCGCGAATTGCTCGTATTTATCCGCTTCATGTCCTAACCTTTTGTGTTATGTTGCCGTTTATTATCATCAATGTTTGGCAAGGTTATTTTCATTGGGATATTGCAGGTGCAAACTTATTTTTATTACAATCTTACATTCCGGTAAAAGACTTTTATTTCTCTATTAATAACGTTTCGTGGAGTATTTCGACCGAATTATTTTTCTATTTAATGTTTCCTTTTTATGTGATTTGGTTACATAAATTTCCGAAACTGAAATATATTTTATTACTAATTATTCCGATTATCATTTTTGCAGAACCTTATTTCAGAACAAATATGAAGTTGGAAAAAGCAATTTTTTACATCAATCCAATTGTTCGCAGTTTCGATTTTATTTTAGGAATTATTACCTGTCAAATCTATAAAAAGATAAAAGATACGCCTATCAGTTTTTCAAAAGGAACTTTAATAGAAATCGCTGTAATTACAGTTTTGGCAATCTTTTTTTACTTCCACAATGATATTGCGAGAGCTTTTCGTTACGTAATTTATTATTGGATTCCGATGGTTGGAATTGTTCTAATTTTTGCATTACAAAAAGGTTTATTTTCGAGAATACTTCAACACAAAATTCTGGTTTATTTAGGTGAAATCAGTTTTGCGTTTTACATGATTCATATGATTGTGATAAAATATGGAAATCAATATTTACCTAAAATCAATGATTTTCATAAAATTGGAATTTATTTTGTTATTGCTTTAATTTTAAGTGCATTAACGTTTGAATATTTTGAGAAGCCCGTTGCCAAGTGGATCAAAAATAAAGTAAAATAATATTTATTCAAACCCCTAGTGCATTTAGGTAATATTAATTTTTAAGTTGTTAATATTCCTATTTTGGTTTGTGTTTATTGTTTTAAGAATTGTGAGCTTTAGTATTTTTGATAGTATCCT
>NZ_DEVJ01000034.1:0-23312 GCF_002362875.1 Empedobacter sp. UBA3239
ACAAATGCACTACCGGTTATGATGATAAACATTTACTAAATATTTATGAATTTGATTTAAAGATAAAATACATAATGTTAAGTATTTGTAAATTGAATAACTTTTTTTATATATTTGTACATACAACACTAAAAACTACTTATGAATACATGTCTACAGTGCAACCAAACTCTATTTGGCAGAAAAGACAAAAAGTTTTGTAATGATTTTTGTCGAAATTCTTATAATAATAATCTTAACCGTGATAAAGTAGAAATTGTACGAAATATTAACAACAGATTAAGAAAAAATAATCGTATCTTAAAAACTTTATTAGAAGAAGGAGCTCGTTCGGTAAATAAAAACGAATTGAGTTTGAGAAACTTTGATTTTAAGTACATTACAAATGTAGATGAATCAAAAAATGGCACGATTTTTTATGTGTACGATGTTGGATATCAAGAGTTAAACGAAGAAAATTATTTATTATTTCAGGTATAAATTTTTATTTTTTTATTGAAAAAGCGCGTCAACATGTTGATGCGCTTTTATATTTTAACTAAATCTTTTCTTTTTTTATACGTTATATTTTATGACTAATTTTTGTTGCGATTAAGTTTAACTTTCTAAAATAACTTAACTTTGCGCCACGATGAAAAAAGATATCAATCAACTTGATCCGAAAGAATTTATTCTGATTAAAGGTGCAAAATTGCACAACTTAAAAAACATTGATTTAGCGATTCCAAAAAATAAATTAGTCGTGATTACTGGGATGTCTGGTTCTGGGAAATCTACTTTGGCTTTTGATACGTTGTATGCGGAAGGTCAGCGTCGTTATGTCGAAAGTTTATCGTCTTATGCACGTCAGTTTTTAGGAAAATTGGATAAGCCTCAAGTTGATTATATCAAAGGAATAGCGCCAGCAATAGCGATTCAGCAAAAAGTAAATTCTACAAATCCGCGTTCTACAGTTGGAACAACGACAGAAGTCTATGATTATCTAAAGTTGTTGTACGCACGAATTGGAAAAACATATTCACCGATTACAGGAGAATTAGTTCAAAAAGATTCGGTAACGGATGCGATTGATTATCTAAAAACTTTTGTGGCTGAAACTAAATTTATTCTTCAAATAAAATTGGTTGTGCCAGAAGAGCGTTCGTTTGCAGAACATTTGAATATTCTTCAACAGCAAGGGTTTACACGTTTGAGTGTCGATGGAAATCAAGTGAAAATTGAAGATTTAATTTCATTTAATTTCGAACCTCAACCCGAAAATGATGTTCATCTTGTCATTGATCGTATCGCTTTGCCAACAGAGGACGAAGAATCTTTTTATCATCGTTTGGCAGATTCTATCGAGACGGCTTTTTTCGAAGGAAAAGGAGAAATGGCGATTGTAAATGTAGAAGATAATTCGGTAAAATATTTCTCAAATAAATTCGAATCAGATGGTTTGATTTTTAATGAACCAACTATTCATTTCTTTAGTTTCAATAATCCTTATGGAGCTTGTCCAACTTGCGAAGGTTACGGGAAAGTAATTGGAGTTGAGGAGAATCTTGTCGTTCCAAATAAATCGTTGTCAATCTACGAAGATGCAGTTGTAGCTTGGAAAGGTGAGAAAATGGGCGAGTGGAAAAATCATTTTATCAAACTTTCTCAAAAAGTAGATTTTCCAATTCATAAACCATATTTTGAGTTATCCGAAGAGCAAAAAGACTATTTGTGGCACGGAGATAACGACTGGGAAGGATTAGACGGTTTTTTCAAAATGGTTGAGGAGAATACATACAAAATTCAATATCGTGTAATGTTGTCTCGTTATCGTGGTAAAACAACTTGTCCAACTTGTAAAGGAAAGCGTTTGCGTAAGGAAACGAATTACGTGAAAATTGCGGATAAATCCATCAATGATTTGGTTGATTTATCTTTGAATGAGTTGAATAATTTCTTTACAAGTATTACATTTAACGATTATGATCAGCAAATTGCGGGTCGAATTATTTATGAGATTAAGTCGCGTTTAACGTTTTTGTTAGATGTTGGTTTAGAATATTTAACGCTAAATCGTGCTTCGAATACGTTGTCTGGAGGAGAATCACAACGTATCAATTTAGCAACTTCTTTGGGAAGTAGTTTGGTTGGTTCGATGTATGTGTTAGATGAACCTTCGATTGGTTTACATTCGCGTGATACAGCCAAATTTATTACGATTTTACATCGTTTACGCGATTTGGGCAATACAGTGATTGTGGTAGAACATGATGAAGATATCATGAAAGCTGCTGATTATATCATCGATATTGGTCCAGAAGCGGGAACAAATGGAGGTGAAGTAGTTTTTGAAGGAACCTATGATGAATTATTAAAAGGTGATACATTAACATCTAAATATTTGAACGGAAAATTAGAGATTGAAGTTCCTAAAAAACGTTTAAAATCTCCTAATTATTTAAAAATTATTGGAGCAAGAGAAAATAATCTAAAAAATATTGATGTTAAATTTCCTCTGAACGAATTAACCGTTATTACAGGTGTTTCGGGGTCAGGGAAATCTACCTTAATGAAAGATATTTTAGCACCAGCGGTTCAGCGTTATTTTGAGATTTTTGGAAATAAAATCGGTGATTTTGATGAGTTAGTTGGAGATTTAAAACAATTGGAAGGAATTGAGTTAATCGATCAAAATCCAATCGGGAAATCTTCGCGTTCTAATCCTGTGACGTATGTAAAAGCTTACGATGATATCCGAAATTTATTTGCCAATCAGAAAGCAAGTAAAGTGATGGGATTTCAACCAAAACATTTTTCGTTTAATGTAGATGGCGGACGTTGTGATGCATGTAAAGGAGAAGGGACAATTACCATCGAAATGCAGTTTATGGCTGATGTAGAGCTGGTTTGTGAAGATTGCCATGGCGAACGTTTCAAGAAAGAAATCTTAGAAGTTAAATTCGAAGGAAAATCGATTTCAGATATTTTAAATCTAACAATTGATGAAGCAATTGACTTTTTTGCAACGCATCAGCAAAATAAAATTGTCGAAAAACTGAAATCATTGCAAGATGTCGGTTTGGGTTATGTAAAACTTGGGCAATCGTCGAATACACTTTCTGGAGGGGAGGCGCAACGTGTAAAGTTGGCTTTTTTCTTGACGAAAGGAGAAACAACAAACAAAACCTTGTTTATTTTCGATGAGCCTTCTACAGGTCTGCATTTCCATGATATTCAGAAATTGATTAAAGCATTACGTGCTTTGATTGATTTGGGACATTCAGTTTTTGTGATTGAACATAATATGGATATTATCAAAGTTGCCGATTGGGTGATAGATCTTGGACCAGAAGGAGGTAAGAAAGGTGGTTATTTGGTTGCTGAAGGTACACCAGAAGAGATTGTCAAAGTAAAAGAGTCCTACACAGCTCAATTCTTGAAAGAGAAATTGAAATAATAATAAAATCTCAAAAATGCAGATTGCTCCTAAAAAGTTAAACACTGTTTGAGGGCATTTTATGGTAATAAAATTAAAAAAATGATATAGCATTTATCTTAAAATACATAAATGAATTGTTTAAGTTTATATTAATGTAATTTTTTATACATTATTTTTAAGAATTAAATCTTGCAGTTTCTATCTCTATAATTTTAAATTGTATATAAGTGTGCACTTTTCATTTTAACTAAAGTATTAATATCTCCAAGTTTTTTGTGTAGTTAATTTAGTTTTAATGATATAATCTAAATCCTAATTTTAGGCATATATTGGCATGTCTATCAAACAATGCATGTACAAGCTCTTCTTCGTCATCAATTTCTTTGGCTAAACAAAAATAATATTGATCTAAAATTGTACTCAAAATCGGAGAAGGATTTACGTATCCAGATAAGGCCTTTGCCCCTGTAACATCAATAAAATATTGAAAACTTTCTTCTTCCAAATCTAAACTCATTGTATTTGCAAAATGAACAATTTTATCGGTTAGTTTTCCTTGAAAAATTTCTGCTACTTCTTCCAAACTATAGTAATAATCATCAATTTGAATTTGATTTCCTTCGCCTTCAAAAACTAAATAAATGATTTTATAATCTCTAAAATATTTATCATGATAAAGAAGATTGGTCAAACTTTCTTCGAAACCTTCAAAGCTATCAGTCGTTTTATAAACATTTGTAATCTGAAATTCTCGCGCCAAATGTTCCAAAAATTCCAATAATTGTGAATCATTTTGCTCTTCAATATCTGCTACAGATTCCAAACAAAACAATTTGAAATCATCTTCTTCTTCAGTTCGTATAATATCCTTCATCTATTTTACTATTTTTCAAAGATAAGATGTAATTTTTAAATGATTAAAATCACGTGTACAATGATTAATATTTATTAATTTAGAATTATTCTATATAAATAAATTTAATGAAAAATAATATTGATTTACAAAATCTTGCGGAACAATTGAGCTGTCCAAATGGAGACGATGGAATTGAAGTTGGTGAGCAAATAAATAAAAGTAATTTTGGAATGATAAAAACGACAATAGATCATTTACAATTACAAAATAAAGAACAAAATATTAGAGTTAGGTCATGGAAATTGTAAGCATTTACCTTATGTATTGAATCAAGCAAAGGATTTAGAATATATTGGTTTAGAACTTTCACAGGTCATGAAAAATAGTGCTATCATGAACAATTCTGATTATTTGAATGCAAATATTAGGTTTGAAATAATTATGGATGAAAGAATTCATTTTTATGAAAAACGTTTTGATAAAATTTTCACAGTGAATACAATCTATTTTTGGAAAAATCCTAAATTTTTCTTGAGTGAAATTTATAGAGTCTTGAAATTCAATGGGGAATTTGCTCTTACTTTTGCTAAAAAGGAATTTATGGAAACTTTACCTTTTACTCAATTTGGCTTCAATTTATACACAGAAGATGAAGTGATAAAATTATTGAAATCAGCTAAATTTTCTATTGAAAATAGAAAAACATTTTCAGAAAGTGTAATTAGCAAAGCTGGCGAAAAAGTTGAAAGAGAGTATAGTATAATTATTGCAAAAAAATAAAATGATTTTTATTGATAATAAACTTAATTTTTTTGAGAAAAGAATGAGTAAATAATTTCTAAAGTAGAAAGAATTAGTAGAAATTTGTATCCTTATTTCAAGAATATGAAACAACCACAAAGAATATTCGATTTACCTCGATTTCAAGAAAAAAATACACCTAACATTTCGATTTTTAATTACAAAGAAAAAGGAGAATGGAAGGGAATTTCGACAACAGATTTTATCAATCGAGTAAATAATATTTCGAAAGGTTTGATTGCAAATGGTGTTCAACCAAATGATAAAATTGCGTTAATCAGCGAAAATCGTTTAGAATGGAATTTAGTAGATTTTGCAATTCAGCAAATTGGAGCTGTTGTTGTGGCAATATATCCGAATATTTCGGATAATGATTACGAATTTATTCTAAATGATGCCGAAATTAAACTTTGTTTTGTGAGCAATGACGCGTTGTATCAACGATTATTAGGAATCAAAGATCGTATTCCAAATCTTGAACAAGTTTATACATTTAATACTTACCCGCATATACCAAATTGGATTGAGTTAATTTCGAAAGGAATTTCTATTTCTGATGATATTTTACAAACGAAGATGGACAATGTAAAATCTACGGATTTAGCAACTCTTATTTATACTTCTGGAACAACTGGAAACCCGAAAGGTGTTATGCTTTCTCACGAAAATTTATTGGCTGATGTCAATAGTTCCGAATATTCTTTTCCTGTAAAAGCGAATGATAAAGCGTTGTCCTTTTTACCTGCTTGTCATGCGTATGAGCGCGTCTTTCAATATGTGTACATCAAAATGGGCTTGCCAATTTATTTTGCGCAATCAATGGATACAATTGGGCAAGACATGAAAGAAGTTCAGCCACATATTTTTTCGGCTGTTCCACGTGTTTTAGAAAAAGTTTACGATAAAATCATGGCGACTGGAGAACAATTAACAGGAGTTAAAAGAGCTTTATTCTTTTGGGCAATTTCGTTAGGAGAACAGTATGATTTAGATGAATCAAAACTTTCTGCTTGGTATAAATTTCAATTAAACATTGCTCGAAAATTAATTTTTTCGAAATGGAAAGCGGCGCTTGGCGGTAATGTCAAAGGAATTGCATCGGGAAGTGCAACTTTACAAACTCGTTTATTAAAATTGTATTTAGCAGCCGGAATTCCAATTTACGAGGGTTATGGTTTAACAGAAGCCGGACCTTGTTTATCTGTAAATTGTATCAAACGTGGAATGAAAATCGGAACTGTCGGAATTCCTCTGATTGATATCGAAATTAAATTAGCTGAAGATGGAGAAATCTTAGCAAAAGGTAAAAATATCATGCAAGGATATTATAAAAATCCTGTAGCGACTGCTGAAGTTTTGAAAGATGGTTGGTTGTATACGGGCGATATTGGTGAATGGGTTGATGATAAATTCTTAAAAATTATCGATCGTAAAAAAGAAATGTTCAAAACTTCTGGAGGAAAATATGTTGTGCCACAACAAATTGAGAAAATTCTTTCCGAATCTAATTATATCGAACAAATTATGGTAGTTGGAGAAGGACGAAAATTCCCGGCTGCTTTGGTTATTCCTTCTTATGAAAACTGTATTGATTGGGCAAAAACAAATGAATCTTCATTGATTAATTTACCTCGTGAAGAGTTTTTAACACATCCAAAAATTTATGAATTGATAGGAAATGAGATCAACAAATTAAATATCAATTTTGGAAATTGGGAAAAAATTAAAAAATTTCATTTATTATCTTATGAATTTACAATTGAAGCGGGAGAATTAACACCAACTTTGAAGATGAAACGTAAAATCGTTTCAGAAAAATATAAAAAAGAAATTGACGGAATTTATCAATAAAAACATCAATTTTTTAGAAAAATAATGAAGCAAGATTTTTATTAATCTTGCTTTTTTCATGAAATAAAACTGATTTATGAAAATTTTGAACCAAATTTGCACTCTTTTTTATAAAGTTTAGTATTTAGAAAATGAATAATCCTACACGAATTTTTGACTTAGCTTATCGTCAACAAGAACTTTATCCCAATCATAATATGTTTGCAAGTAAAATAGATGGCGAATGGAAGTTTACAAAACCATCCGAATTTATTGCGCAAACAAGAGAAATCTCTAAAGGTTTATTGGCTTTGGGAGTTAAACCTGGCGATCGAGTAGGACTTGTATGTGAAAGCCGCTATGAATGGCATGTAATTGATTTTGCAATTCAGCAAATTGGTGCTGTTGTAGTAGCGATTTATCCAAATATTACAGATTTTGAATATCAATTTATTTTCAATGATGCAGAAATACAATTGTGTATTGTAAGTACAAAAAATTTGTATGAACGTATCAATAAAATGTTTGGCACAATTTATAGTTTAGAATACGTTTTTGCTATTAATGAGTTCCCAGATTCTCGAAATTGGTCAGAATTAAAAGAAATTGGAAAAGATATTACAGACGAATATGTAAATAACCTTAGTTCAATTGTCCGAAATTCAGATTTAGCAACTTTAATTTATACGTCTGGTACAACAGGAAAACCGAAAGGTGTAATGTTATCTCATAATAATTTGGTTTCGAATTTTATTGCGGCAAAAGAAATTGTAGTGTTAGAAGAAGGAACAAGAGGTTTGACTTTTTTACCGCCTTGTCATACATACGAAAGAACTGTAATTTATACTTATTTATATATTGGTGTAACGGTTTATTTCGCCGAAGGTTTTGAAAAAATTGGTGATAATATCAATGAAGTAAAACCTCATATCATGACTGCTGTACCTCGTGTAATGGAAAAAGTTTATGAGAAAATTCTGAAAACAGGTAGTACTTTAACAGGAAAAAAGCGAAAAGTTTTTGATTGGGCGATTGATATAGCTGCTCAATATGAGCCTGATGCGAAGAAACGATCTTTGATTTATAATGTGAAGTTAGCTTTAGCTCGAAAATTAGTTTTGAATAAATTTTATGAAGCGTTAGGAGGAAATTTCAAATATATTATTTCGGGAAGTACTTCGTTGCAAGGTAAAATTGCGCGTGTTTTCATGGCGGCTGGATTACCATTTTTTGAAGGATATGGAATGACAGAAACTTCGCCTTTAATCACTGTAAATAATCCTCACAAATTAGGTGTTCGAATAGGGACTGTGGGTTCACCAATAAAAGATGTTAAGGTAAAATTAGCCGAAGATGGTGAAATTTTGGTTCAAGGCCCTAATGTGATGATGGGCTATTATAAAAATCAAAAAGCGACCGATGAGGTCATTATTGATGGATGGTTGCACACAGGTGATATTGGAGTTTGGGAGGAAGGAGAAGGTCATTTCTTGAAAATTATTGATCGTAAAAAGGAAATGTTCAAAATTTCTGGAGGAAAATATGTGGTTCCTCAACCAATTGAAACAAAACTTGTCGAATCAAATTTTATTGAGCAAGCAATGGTTGTTGGTGATGCGCAAAAATTTGCGTCAGCTTTTATTGTTCCGAATTATGCAAATCTGAAAGAATGGGCAAAAGAAAATGCACCTGAAATTAGTAATCTTTCTCGAGATGAATTCATAGCATCTACAGAAGTTCATAAAGTAATTAATCAAGAAGTTCGTAAAGCAAATCAGTTTTTTGGAAATTGGGAACAGATTAAGAAACCAGCAATTTTAGCGCACGAATTTACGATAGAAGGTGAAGAATTAACTCCAACTTTGAAATTAAAACGTAAAGTTATTCTAAAGAAATATCAGAAAGAATTCGAAGAAATTTATAAATAAAAAAATCCCTCAATTCATCATGAGTTGAGGGATTTTTTTATGGATTCATTCTTTCTTTAGTATAACCACGAATCACAGTATAATTTACTTTTTCAATACTATCCATAAAAGAAGCGTTATCGGTATATATAATAAAATCTACTTTCTCTTTGATATTTCCATGAGTTTCAAATTCATTATAAAGTGAATTAACTTGAAGTTTACCATTATTCTCTCTTAAGAATAATTCAAAAAATGAATCATTTTCTCCTTTTGGAATAAAATAATTAGTTGGTAAATATTTACAATCACAATTATCAGTGCTCAAATAATAGTGTCCAGAACATTGTAATTCATATAGTTTAATATCTCCAATTATATAAGACTTTTTAAAATCAGAACTGCAAGAGTAAAATAATAAGAGAAGTAAAATTAGATATTTCATAATTGTAATAGTTATGACGAATATAATTCTTTTTAAGTTGAAGATAAAATTTTTGAAAAACTCATCATTTTACGTTATTTTCGACGAATTCTTTTCAAAATTACAAAACTATAAGTACGCTATGGAAGCAACCAGAATTTTTGATTTACCAAAACGTCAGCTGGAAAAGTTTCCTGATTTATCCATGTTTGTATCCAAACAAAATGGAGAATGGAAACCAATGAAAACCACAACTTTTTTAGAACATGTTGATGCAATCTCAAAAGGATTGATCGCTTGTGGAGTTCAGCCAGGTGAAAAAGTGGGATTAATCTCAGAAAATCGTGTCGAATGGAATATGATAGATTATGCGATACAACAAATCGGAGCTGTTGTGGTAGCGATTTATCCGAATATTTCTGACAGCGATTACGAATATATTTTTAGCGATTCGGCTATAAAATTGTGTTTTACAAGTAATCTCGATTTGTATACGCGAATCAATCAACTCAAAACAAAATTACCTTCATTAGAGCAACTGTACTCGATTGATGAATTTGGAAATACAGAAAGTTGGAATGTTTTAATCGAAAAAGGAAAAACAATTCAACAAGAAGAAATAGACAAACGTGCCGCAAATGTAAAGCACGAAGATTTAGCTTTTTTAATCTATACATCAGGAACAACGGGAAATCCGAAAGGCGTGATGTTGTCGCATAAAAATATTATTGCAGATGTTATTGCTTGCGAATATTCAACACCACTTGATCCTTATGATCGTGCTTTGACCTTTCTTCCTGCTTGTCATGCGTATGAACGAACGATTCAGTATTTGTATGTTTACATGGGAATTTCTATATATTTTGCACAATCGATGGAGAAGATTGGCGATAATTTAAAAGAAATCAAACCGCATATGATTACGGCTGTTCCTCGTGTGATTGAAAAAGTTTATGAAAAAATCATGCAAACGGGAGCTCAATTATCAGGTTTTAAGAAATCTATTTTTGATTGGGCTGTAAAAGTTGGCGATGAGTTTGTGTTAGAAGATGATCAGCGTTCTGCAAGTTATAATTTGAAATTAACAATTGCTCGAAAATTAGTTTTACACAAATGGTACGAAGGACTTGGAGGCGAATTAAAAGCCATTGTAACGGGAAGTGCAGCGATTCAACAACGAATTGTTCGCGTTTTTTTAGCCGCTGAAATTCCAATTTATGAAGGTTATGGATTGACAGAAGCTTCGCCAGTAATTGCGGTGAATTGTTTTCGTCGAGGGAAAAAGATAGGCACTGTAGGACCTCCGTTGAAAGGTGTTGAAGTAAAATTGTCCGATGATGGCGAAATTTTAGTAAAAGGTGATATTGTGATGATGGGTTATCATAATTTACCAGAAAAAACTGCCGAAGAAATCAGAGATGGTTGGTTATATACGGGGGATATTGGAGAATGGGTTGACAATAAATTCTTAAAAATTGTTGACCGTAAAAAAGAGATGTACAAAACTTCTGGAGGGAAATATATTGTTCCGCAACAAATAGAAATGAAAATGGTAGAATCGCCATTCATCGAGCAATTGATGGTTGTTGGAGAAGGAGAGAAGTTTCCTGGTGCTTTTGTAGTTCCGAGTTATACAAATCTCAAAAAATGGGCGCAGTCAAATACTCCAGAAATTGTAAATCTTTCTCATGATGAATTCCAGAAAAGTGATGTTGTCAAAAAGAAATTAGAAGATGAAATCAATCAACTGAATAATCATTTTGGACATTGGGAGCAAATCAAAAAGATTGCAATTATTCCAAATGAAATGACCGTAGAAGGTGGAGAATTAACGCCAACGTTAAAATTTAAACGTAAAATTATTTTAGAAAAATACAAGAAACAATACCAAGAAATTTTTGGATAATTAATAAGAGTCTCAGTTTTTTGAGACTCTTTTTTATAACCTTTAATTAAGATTAAAATCTATATTTTTGTAAAAACAAAATCAGTTGAATTCAGTTAAAGTTTATGCAAAACAAACAAGCAATTGGGGATTATTATTCGGTAGTCTTTTATTTTTTGCTTGTTCAATTTATTTATTTCTAAACGCCAATCAAGTTAATTCTCCGCAAACTGCAAAAATTTTAAGCGGAGTTTTATTTGTTCCAAGTTTACTATTCATCATCGTTTCAATCAAAAAATTGATGAAAAAACAATTGATTTTATTGATTGATAAAAAAGGAATCGTTTACAAACCTACGGATCATTTGAATTATATTGAATGGGGAAAAATTTTGGAAATTGAAGAACTGAAATTGCCTCGCCAACGTGTCATTAATATAAAAATTATTGATGCAGACGATTTTATCCATAACGAAACGCAGAAATTCTTACAAGCACGTATGAGATTTTGGAATAAAATCTATGGCGCTGTTGTTTCGTTTGATGGAAATACATTAGATAAAAATCACTTCGAAATCATGAATCTTTTTGATGAATTTATGGAAGATTATAAGATTTCTACAGCTTCAAAAAATGATTAATTCGAAAGAATAGACTATTTTTGCAGCATGCAAATCGATTTACTTTATAAAAATTTGGGCATCAAAGATATGAATGCAATGCAACGTTCAGCATTCAAAATGTCCGAAAATCAACGAGATTTAATTTTATTATCACCAACAGGATCTGGTAAAACATTGGCGTTTTTATTTCCGACTTTAAGAGATATAAACCCAAATATAAAAGGTGTTCAAACCTTAATTTTAGTTCCTGCTCGTGAATTAGCTTTACAAATCGAATCAGTTTTCAAATCGATGAAATCTGATTATAAAGTAACGTGTTGTTATGGAGGTCACAATACAAAAGTTGAGCAAAATACTTTGTTAGAAGCTCCAGCTGTATTAATTGGGACTCCAGGACGTATTGCGTATCATTTGCGTAATGAAAACTTTGATCCTTCGACTGTTCAAACTTTAATTTTAGACGAGTTTGATAAAGCGTTAGAATTAGGTTTTCAAGAAGATATGAGTTTTATTGTTGAGCAACTTTCTGGTTTGAAACAACGTATTTTGACTTCTGCTACAGAAATGGAAAACATTCCAGAATTTGTTGGATTGAATGACGAAAAAATTGTGAGCTATCTAAAACAAATCGAGGTAAAGCCTGATTTACATATGAAAGTGGTTAACACCATTTCAGAAGAAAAATTGGATACTTTATTTAATTTGATTTGCAAAATTGGAAGCAAACGCATGTTGATTTTCTGTAATCACCGTGATGCTGTCGACCGTATTAGTAATTTGTTGCATGAAAAAGGAATTGCGCGTGAAAGTTTTCATGGTGGAATGGAACAAGACGAACGCGAACGTGCGTTACTGAAATTCAGAAATGATTCGGTTCGAGTTTTAATTACAACAGATTTGGCTGCGCGTGGTTTGGATATTCCAGAAGTAGATTCGATTATTCATTATCAATTACCTGCAAAAGAAGCCGCTTTTATTCACAGAAATGGGCGTACAGCACGTATGAATGCGAAAGGTTTTGTGTATTTAATTATCAGTAATGAAGAACATTTCCCATTTGTAGATGAAAATTTACCTATCGAAAATTTAGGTGGAACATATAAAATTCCTGAACGCACACCTTACCAAACTATTTATATTTCTGCAGGAAAAAAAGACAAAGTAAACAAAGTTGATATTGTTGGATTTTTATTTAAAAAAGGAGGTTTGGAGAAAAACGATGTCGGAATTATTGAAGTAAAAGATACTACTTCGTATGTTGCAATTAACCGTAAAAAAGTTCCAGATTTATTGAAAAAATTGAACGGTCAAAAAGTAAAAAATAAGAAAGTAAAAATGCAAATTGCATACTAAAAAATAGAATTTTATGTTAGCACACCACGTATTATTTTGGTTAAAAGACGACGCTACAGAAGCTGAAGTGAATACATTTCATCAAGCTTTGAAAGATTTAGAACCGATTGCTCCTTCAGCATTTTTTCATGTTGGAACACCAGCAAATATCGAAAGAGATGTTATCGACGCTTCGTATTCGTTTTCTTTGTTTGCAGCTTTCGAAACGATGGAACAATTTGAGACGTATCAAAAACATCCACAACATATCGAGTTTTTGAATGGTCCAAATAAATTAGCAAAACGAGTATTAATCTATGATGCAGATTAATCGTTAGAAAAATATAAACTTAAATCCGTCAATTTGACGGATTTTTTTATTTTTAAAACTTTGTTAATCAGGTTTATTTATAACTAATTATATTTTTTTTGTACAAAATATTGTACATATGTTAATAACAAGTATTTCTGAATTTAGAAAAGATATGAAAGAATATTTTGATCGTGTGACGAATAATTTTGAAACATTGATTATTAATCGTGGAAAAAATTCTGGTGTTGTTATTATGTCATTAGAAGAGTATAATTCGCTAATGGCTACGAATCATGAGCTTTCTTCTCGCAAAAATGAAGAGCGTTTGGATGCTGCAATTGAGAAATTAAAAACTCAGAAAACGTTTACAAAGGAGTTAATTGAAGAATAGATGAAAATCGTTTTTGTTGATGAATCATGGGAAGATTATTTGTATTGGCAAAAAACAGATAAATCTAAATTGAAAAAGATCAATGAATTGATTAAAGGTATTGCTCGAAATCCTTTTGATGGTCTGGGGAAACCAGAAGCTTTGAAACATAAATATGCAGGATTTTGGTCGAGAAGAATAGATCATGAACATCGGTTAATATATCGTGTTGTAGAAGATGAAATTCAAATTGCGAAATGTCGTTTTCATTATGATTGATATACTTCTTTATCAATCAACAATATAATCTATCATACAATAATCACGAATTTCTATCAAAATAAGCAAATAATCGTTACAAATACCCGTAAATTTGCAAATGATTTCTGAAAAGGAAATCAATAGAATTTAAGCAATGATTATAGAGACAGAAGAAGAGTTAATCGGAATGAAAAAAGTCAGCGAAGCTGTAGCCGTTACTCTTAAAGAGATGAAAGATTATGTAAAACCTGGAATGTCAACAAAAGAATTGGACGATTTTGGAGCGAAGATTATGCACAAATTTGGTTGCAAATCAGCTCCTTTCGAGACGTATCAATTTCCTGGTTATACTTGCTTAAGCGTGAATGAAGAAATTTGTCACGGAATTCCAAGAGCCGATAAAATTTTGAAAGACGGAGATGTGATTAATATTGATGTTTCTGGAGAATTAGGTGGTTTTTGGGCTGATAATGGAGGTTCTATTGTTGTTGGAGAAGATGTGAATGGTTATCAAAAAATTGTTGATGCATCTATTTCTGCGCTTCAAAAAGCAATTGCGGCTGTAAAATCTGGAGTTAAAATCGCTGATATTGGTGGAATTATTGAGAAAGAAGCAAAAAAACATCATTATCATGTGATTGAGAATTTAACTGGTCATGGAGTAGGGCGTTCATTGCACGAAGAACCATTGGATTTGATGAATTTCAGAGACCCTGATGATAAACGTCGATTCCGTAAAAATTCAGTTATTGCATTGGAAACTTTTATTTCAGAAAATTCTTACGAAGCAATTGAGCAAGCGGATGGTTGGACAATGATAGGAAATGCACCTGGCGTTTTTGCACAACACGAACATACTGTTTTGGTTACTTCTGAAGGTCCTATGATTTTGACGCACATGAATGGTAATTGGTAAAATTATATGAAGAGAAACGAATATATTAAAGTAGATCGCGAAGTGGTCAAAAAAATGAGCGAAGATATTCAGGCTTATTTAACAGAAAATAAGTTGGAACGTGTAAAAACGAAGGATATGATGCCTTTCTTAATTGAAAAAGGATATTTTCCTCACGATCGTAAAAAAGGATATCCTTTACGTCAGATTCTAACAGATTTGAAAAAATCGGAAGAATTACATTTACTACCACAAGCATTTCCAGAATATTTGGAAGTCGAGAATAAAAAAACATCTATCTACTGGTATTTTAGTCCAGTAAAATAATATTAAACACTTCTATTGAAGTGTTTTTTTATTGTTAACGAATTCAAAATCTTTACTTTTTGGAATGTTAATTGATACAATTTTATCGTTTATTAGATGAAAAATAAAGCTTTTTAATTTCTTATCTTATGTCAATGAAATCTCGCTGATGACTGAGTTAAATTTGTCCTATCAAAATAAATAATTAATTAAAAACAATCAAATAATCATTCGTTATGAAAAAATTATTATTCACGTTAATGTTATCAGCAGCTTCAATGTCTGCATTTGCTCAAAATTATACAAATGATAAAGCGCACTCAAAATTAGGTTTTTCTGTTTCTCACATGACAATTTCTGATGTTGAAGGACAATTCCAAAATTTTGATGTTCATTTAAACTTTACAAAAGAAGATTTAAGCGATGCAAAATTTCATGTAGTTGCAGATATCAATTCAATCAATACAGGAATAGAGGCACGTGATAATCATTTAAAATCAGCAGATTTTTTCAATGCAGCAAAAAATTCAAAACTAGAATTCTCTTCAAAAGGAATTACACGTGTTAAAGGAAATCAATTTAAAATGGTTGGTGATTTAACATTAAACGGAGTAACTAAACCAGTAGCATTAAAATTAGTTTACAACGGAAGTATCAACAATAACGGAGTTAAAACGTACGGATTTACAGTAAAAGGAAATGTAAAAAGAAGTGATTTTAATATCGGTGGTAATTTCCCAGAAGCTGTTGTAGGTGATGTTGTTACCTTAACATCTAACTTAGAATTTGCAGCTCCAAAAGCTAAATAATAATAAATAAAATATACTATAAAAATCGTGGATTTCAATACGTTAAAATCTATAACTTCAAGTTTTTCTATAACTGATAAGATGCCAGTTTTATTTTTAGGACATGGCTCTCCGATGAATGCAATCGAAGAAAATATTTTTGTAGAAGGTTGGAAGAATATTGGAAAAACAATCCCAAAACCAAATGCAATTATTTGTATTTCGGCACACTGGGAAACGAAAGGAACTAAAGTTACGGCTTTAGAACAACCCAAAACGATTCACGATTTTTATGGTTTTCCACAAGCTTTATTCGATGTTGAATATCCAGCACCAGGAAGTCCTGAATTGGCTACAAAGGTCAAAAATTTAATTAAAACAACAGACGTCGATTTAGATAAAATGTGGGGATTTGACCACGGTTCTTGGAGTGTGATTAAATTTTTGTATCCAGAAGCAGATGTTCCGATGATAGAACTGAGTTTGGATGTTTATAAAACGCCAAAAGAGCATTACGAATTAGCGAAGGAATTAGACGCTTTGCGTAGTAAAGGTATATTAATAGTAGGAAGTGGAAATGTTGTACACAATTTGAGAGCATTAAATTGGAGCGAGCCAAATGCTGGTTATGATTGGGCTTATGAAGTGAATGATACATTCAAGAATTTTGTTCAAAAAGGTAATCACGATGAATTGTTCAATTTTGTACAAAAAGGTAGCGCATTTAATCTTGCTGTCCCATCTATGGAACATTATTTGCCAGCTATTTACGCATTAGCATTACAAGGAAAAGAAGAGGAAGTAACACTTTTTAATGACAAACTAATTTATGGATCATTAGGAATGTTATCATTCAAAATAGGATAAATAAAATCAATTTAAATAACAAATAAAAAATAAAACATTATGGCAACAAAATGGAATTTAGACCCTTCTCATTCAGAAGTCCAATTTAAAGTAAAACACATGGTAATTTCTACAGTAACAGGAAATTTTGATCATTTCAATGCTGATGTAGAAGCTAATTCAGATGATTTTTCTGATGCAAAATTTGAATTTGATGCAAAAGTAGATTCAATCAATACAAAAAATGCAGATCGTGATGAACATTTAAAATCAGCTGATTTCTTTGCTGCTGAGCAATTTCCAGAAATGAAATTTGAAAGTACTTCAGGTATTCAAAACGGAAAAATTAATGGAACTTTAGAAATTCGTGGTGAAAAACAGCCAATTACATTAAATGCAGATTTTGGTGGAGTTATCACTGATCCATGGGGATTACAAAGAGCCGGATTCGAATTTTCAGGAGAAATTAATCGTAAAGATTACGGATTAGGATGGAGCCAAGTAACAGAAGCTGGAGGATTAGTGGTTTCTGATAAAGTAAAATTATTGGTGAATTTAGAGTTTACTCAAGCCCAATAATCATAATTTTTAATAGCAAAAAAACCACTTCAAAAGAAGTGGTTTTTTTGCGTTATTTATTTTTGTTCTCCCAAAAAGTAGCATTTTTAATTCCGATTTCAGTAGGATTGAAATCAGGATTTTTAATTCCTTTTTTACGTTTGTCTTTATAATCTTTCCAGACTTTAAGCCCAACTCCGCTTAATAATAAAATAGCAATAACATTTACCCAAGCCATCAGACCAACACCAATATCTCCAATTGCCCAAGCAGTTTCAGCAGTTTTGATTGTTCCGTAATACGTAGCACCTAAAAAACAAACACGTAAAATCCATACATATACTTTTCTATTTCCTTTCTTGAAAATGTATGTAATATTCGTTTCAGCATAATAGTAATAAGCCATAATCGTTGTAAAAGCAAAGAAAAACAAAGCAATTGCAACAAAACTATTTCCGAATGAAGGAAAATGACTTGAAACAGCAGCTTGCGTAAAACCTGTATAATCTACTCCAGGAAGATTTTGAGTAATGAAACTTCCCGCTTTTTCTGGGTGATTCACATTGTATTTTCCTGTAAATAAAATCATAAAAGCAGTTGCTGTACACACAAATAATGTATCGATGTAAACAGAAAAAGCTTGTACCAAACCTTGTTGTGCAGGATGGTTTACTTCCGCAGCCGCAGCCGCATGAGGAGCAGTTCCTTGACCAGCTTCGTTAGAATAAATTCCACGTTTTATTCCCCAAGCAATTGCAGATCCAAAAACACCACTATAAAGTGATTCTTGATTGAAAGCTGATGAAAAAATTAATCGTAAAACTGATGGAACTTGATGGATATTCATTCCAATAATAATGATTGCCATTAAGATGTAAGCGCCTGCCATAAAAGGAACGATAAATTCAGAAGCTTGTCCCAAACGTTTTACACCTCCAAAAATAATCAAGGCTAATAATCCAATAATGACGAATCCTACAATGTTGATTGGAATACCTACAAAATTATAAATAGGAATATCAAACGCGTTATTCAAAGCAGATGAAATACTATTCGACTGAACGCCTGGTAATAATAATCCACAACTCATAATTGTAATGATTGCAAACAAAACTGCGTACCATTTGATTCCTAAACCTTTTTCGATGTAGTATGAAGGACCTCCACGATATTCTCCATCGATTTCTTGCTTGTAGACCTGTCCTAATGCAGATTCTATGAAAGCAGATGCACTTCCTAAAAATGCGATAAACCACATCCAAAAAATTGCTCCAGGTCCTCCCATTGCGATTGCGGTTGCAACGCCAACAATGTTTCCGGTTCCGACACGACCAGAAATTGCTAAAGAAAAAGCTTGGAAAGGAGTGATTCCTTTGTCCGATTTTTCTCCACTAAATAGCAAGCGAACCATGTCTTTTATGTAGACTATTTGTAAAAATCCGGTGCGAATAGAGAAGTAAATTCCTGTTAAAGCGCAAAGTCCAATCAAGGCATATGACCAGACGTAGCTACTTATTAGATTGATGATATCATCCATTTGAGTAAAAAATTTTTGTTCTTGTGTTTATTTTTGGTGCTAAAATGCTAAAAAAATCTTAATTATAAGATTTAATCTGTTTATTTATTCGAAAAAATAAATACAAGCAAGAATTTTATTCTAAATTTTGAAGATATATTATTTAAACCTTTAGTTTGATAAAAGGTGTGTAATTGGTTAAATACAAATAAAAAAGGTTACAAATTACTGTAACCTTTTTCTGTTTTTTTATTATGATCGGATGATTTTTAATTTTGCAAAATTTAAGAGTAATTTTTTTTCTCCTGCATTATCAAAATGAATAATTGCTTTCATATCTGATGGTTCTCCTTGCAAATCTTTCACAATTCCTCGTCCAAAACGATCGTGAATGACAACTTGACCAATTTGCAAACCTTGTGCATTTGCTGTTGATGAAGCGTTACTTTTTGTTTGATTTACTGGTTTGAAATTTGACCTTGGTTGAGCTGGTTCTACACGAGCTCTTGGATTTGGTCTTGCAACTGATTTTTCTCGTTGTTGATAGTTTTGTGGTGTTGGTTCATCTCCAAATAAATCAGCCGATAATCCACTATTATTAGAAGCTCTTGCAGAAATATTCAGATTTTTCCATTCTAAGAAACTATCATCAATTTCTTCTAAGAAACGAGAAGGTTCACAATCGATAATTTTTCCCCAACGAAAACGTGAAACAGAATAGGTCATATAAGCCACTTTCTCAGCGCGCGTTAAGGCAACATAAAATAAGCGACGTTCTTCTTCTAACTCAGCGCGCGTGTTAACACTCATCATAGAAGGGAAAAGATTTTCTTCTAAACCTGCAATAAATACAACAGGGAATTCTAAACCTTTTGCTAAGTGGACCGTCATCAAATTGACCTTATTATCTTCATCTTCTTCGTTATCCGCATCAGTTGCTAAAGCAATATTTTCTAAGAAACCTCCTAAAGAAGCATCTCCTTCGTCTAATTGTTGTTGTTCTTCTACATAACCTTGGATCGAATTTAACAACTCTTGAACGTTCTCTAAGCGAGAAACACCTTCTGGTGTAGAATCTTCTTTCAACGCATTCAACAATTGTGTTGTTTTAGCCATTTCCATCGTCACTTCGTACACATCATGTGATTTTAGCATCACTTGGAAACGCTTAATCATCAACACAAAATCATTCAATTTGTTTGATGTTCCTGCATTTATTCCAATGGTTGGAGCATACATCGCAATATTTTCAATCAAAGAAAATAAACTAATTTGATGTTGATCTGCCGCAACCAAAAGTTTTGAAATAGTCGTTTGACCAATTCCACGCGCAGGATAATTGATTGTTCGCAATAAAGCTTCTTCATCATTTTGATTAATCAATAATCGCATATAACCAACCATATCCTTAATCTCTTTGCGTTGATAGAAAGATGTTCCGCCATAAACACGGTACTGAATTCCTCTTTTTCTTAAGGCTTCTTCTAACGCACGAGATTGAGCATTGGTACGATAAAGAATAGCAAAATCTTTTGGTTGAAGATGTTCATTGATTTGTCTTTCCCAAATTTGCGTAGCAATATAGCGCGCTTCATCAGCATCAGAAAGTCCACGATAAACGGCTATTTTTTCACCAGTTTCATTTGCAGTCCAAACATTTTTTTCTAATTGATCTTGATTTTGTTTGATAATCTGATTTGCAGCTTCCACAATCATTTGTGTCGAACGATAATTTTGTTCCAATGGATACAATTTCGCGTCAGGATAATCTGATTTGAATGATAAAATATTTCGAATATTTGCTCCACGGAAAGCATAAATAGATTGAGCATCATCTCCAACTACACATAGGTTTTCGTAACGAGAAGCCAATGCTTTTACAATCAAATACTGAGAATGATTGGTATCTTGGTACTCATCTACCATAATGTATTTGAAACGTTCTTGATATTTTGCTAAAACCTCGGGAAAACGCGTCAAAATTTCGTTGGTACGCAACAATAAATCATCAAAATCCATTGCACCAGATTTGAAACAACGATCTACATAAGCTCTGTAAATATCACCCATTCGAGGGCGCATTGCTTCATTATCTGCCTCAATTAAAGCTTGATTATTGTGGTAAGCTCTAACTGTAATCAAGTTATTTTTGTATTGAGAAATACGTCCCAAAACTTGTTTTGCTTTGTAAATATCTTTATCTAAATGCATTTCGTTAATAATCTTTGTCATTACAGAAACTGCATCTTGTTGATCGTAAATTGTAAAATCTGATGGATAACCTAAAAGCGGAGCTTCAACACGTAGAATACGCGCAAAAACAGAGTGGAAGGTTCCCATCCAAAGTGCTTTTGCATTTGCTTCACCAACCACATGTCCGATACGTTCTTTCATTTCTCGGGCAGCTTTATTGGTAAATGTTAAAGACAATATATTGAAAGCATCAACTCCTTTATTTAGTAAATGAGCAATGCGATAAGTTAACACTCTCGTCTTTCCAGAACCCGCACCCGCAATTACCATTACTGGACCTTCGGTAGCTTCTACAGCCAAACGCTGTGGTTCGTTCAGTTTTTCTAAATAATTTTCTTCCATCGTGTGCAAAGTTAACCTTTGTGGTGTAAAGGATAAAATAATTTTGAAAGATTATACATTTTCTTATATAGATATATTGTTAGTTATGCGTTGTTATAAAGATTTACTATCAAGAGATAGAAAAAACGTACGAATTGAAAGTTGTTTCGTTACATTGATAAGGAAATATTCTGTATATTTACACAAATTTTTTATATGACAGACGAATCAGTAAAATCAAGTAATTACGAAATAGTAAAGCAAGTGTTTACGAATTTTTTGGAAGACAATGGACATCGTAAGACACCTGAACGTTATGCTATTTTAGAGGAAATTTATTTTACAGATGATCATTTTGATATTGATATGTTGTATATCAAAATGAAAAATAAGAAATACCGCGTTAGTCGTGCTACTTTATACAATACTATCGAGCTTTTGATGGAAGCAAAATTGGTGCGTAAACATCAGTTTGGAGATCAACAAGCGCATTACGAAAAATCATATTTCGACAAAAATCATGACCATATTATTTTGTCTGATACAGGAGAAGTATTGGAGTTTTGTGATCCAAGAATCCAATCTATTAAACAAACGATAGAAGATATTTTTGATATCAAAATTGATAATCATTCATTATATTTTTACGGAACTCGTAAGAATAAATAACCTTGATTTTATAAAATCAAAAGACCTTTTACGATTTCGAAAAAGGTCTTTTTTGTTATTTTTAATTAGAAAATTGATCTAACAAATCAAAAGAAGGAACAAAAAATAAAGTTCCAGTTTTAGCTTTACTAAAATCTAATATTCGATCATAGTTTCCGATAGGTTCACCAACAAACATACGTTCTAACATTTCTTCTACAATGCTAAATTTTCTGGCATAAGCGATAAAATAGGTTCCCATTTCATTTGTCGACATATTTCCAAAAGGCATATTATCTCGAACAATTTTTTTATCATCTCCAACATTTGCTAATGCAGAATGTGAATTCGAAGGTTTTTCATCGTCATTCATTTCAATATCATCAACTTTAGATCTTCCAATTACTTTTTCTTGTTCAGAAATTGGTAAATCTTTCCAAGCTTGCATATCATGAATGTATTTTTGCACAAATAAATAACTTCCATTTGTATAGGCAGAATCTTCATTACCAATCAAACCAAAATTTATTCTTTCGTCACCTTGTGGATTTTCAGTTCCATCGACAAAACCTAAAATACTACGACCATCCCAATATCTAAAACCATGAATTTCTTCTTGACAAGTTGCAATATCATTCAATAAATCAGTCAAATTAGAAACAATATCAACGCAATAGCTTTGTTGCGTAGAGCGGATATGAAAATGAATATCACCTTTTGTAGAAACGGCTTCATGCTTTTCTCCTTTAATAGCAACAAAAGGTTTCAATTCTTTTGGCAAAGGTTTTGGTAAATTTAATTTTATCCAAGCATCGTAACTAATTCCTAAAATAACGCTCGATTGCGTTTTTGGAAAACGTGTATTGGCTGAATGATTGAGATTGATAATTAAAGCACAAAGCTTTTTGAAAGCATCTTTGTAAGCAGTATTTTCCTTGAAATTCCAAACCATAAAAATAGTATTGGTGTTTGGACTGTCTAATACATTTTGATATTGAGGCATTTAATAGATTTATAAAATTGAATATGAAGTTAAGAATTTTAAAACTGAATTTAATAAATAATAATTATTTTTTTTGAATCAAAATATGACTTATAAATATATTATATTGAACAAGAAGTGCATTTAGTTAATATTAACTTTTAAGTTGTTAATATTTCT
>NZ_DEVJ01000086.1:0-18568 GCF_002362875.1 Empedobacter sp. UBA3239
TTGGTGAGGCATAAGAGGAATTAAATTAATTTTGAATATTAAATCATAATTAATACTTTTATAAAAGATTCAATCATCAAGAGTACATTAAGTACACCAACCGAGTTTAACAAACCACGGTGGTAAAGCGATGAGGGCTGTTCAGTCAAAAAATTGTCACTCTCTAAATTCTTAATGATTGATACTGTTTAATAAATTAAAGTATCAAAACAATGGAAAATTTAACTGAAAAATTTGAAAAAAACTTGATTTCACTTTCAGATCAAGAAGTAATTAACTCCTTCAATAAAGAGGTGGGTAATACTGGATGGGTAGCTGCACGAGCTCACTTTCTAAAAGCACTAACTAATCAATTCGAATCAAGAGAAATTGACTATTCAATCATTAAAAATGAAAATACAATTTCTTTCGCGAAAAAGGTTTTACTAAAGGAAAAAAAATTACACTATTAAAAAACATGAGCCGATTAGCATAAATAATCGGCTCATTTTATAAATTTATAACAATTCGTAAAGCTTTACCTCTCCTCCATTTTTTTCTTCGTAACTATTCGCCCAAGTAAAATAATCATATTCAATTTCTGACCAACTATTAGCTTCATATTCGAACCCATAGTTTAGGTTTACTTGATTCAATTCAATCGAAACGTGTAACCGATCTTTGTCTTCAAAATCAATTGATTTATCAAACAGCGTATTGTTATTTAGTTTTTTTAGTACAAGTTCAACCAAATTATTTGGATTATAATTTTTCAACATATCATCTAACATTATTTCGCCGACAATTACAAGGTCTAACGCTTCATTGAAACGATACAAAACCCAGTAATTTTTTAATGATTGAACTTGATCGATTTCAAAATCAGAACAGGTACAAAACGTGACATCAGAATAAACTTGACACATCAATTTAAGTTTTGATAAATATACTTTTTTATTTCAAAAGCTTCTATCCTATTCTACCTTTTTATTCGTTGTTTATTATCATAGCGTCTTATTTTGTCGCTATACTTCATTATATTTGAAAAACATTAACAAATATGGTTTACCGTAAATAATTATCCGTTATTATGACTTTATTTGCAGTTATTGTATTTGTATATTTACAAAAAAGAATTGATAAGCATTTATGGCTAAAAAAGTACAAACAAAAAGTACAGAAGAAATCCTTTGGGATGCAGCAAATAAATTACGTGGTTCGATAGAACCGTCAGAATATAAACATGTGGTATTGAGTTTAATCTTCTTGAAATTCGCAAGTGATAAATTCATTAAACGCAGGTCAGCATTGATTGTAGAAGGTAAAGAAGCTTTCTTAGAAATACCAGAATTTTATCAGGCAGAAAATGTATTCTATTTACCTGAGGAATCGCGTTGGGAGTACATTATCGAAAACGCCAAACAAGAAGACATTACCCTAAAAGTAGATACCGCACTTAAAACCATAGAACGGACGAACAAATCCTTAGAAGGTGCGTTACCCGATAACTATTTCTCTCGATTGGGATTAGATCAATCTAAATTTTCCGCTTTATTGGATACCATCAACAACATCGATACCCTTCGTGATGAAGCCCAAGATATTGTGGGGCGTGTGTACGAATATTTCTTGAGCAAGTTTGCGATTGCCGAAGGAAAAGGAAAAGGTGAATTCTATACCCCGAAGTCGATTGTAAACTTAATAGCCGAAATGATTGAACCCTACAAAGGTAAAATCTATGACCCTTCTTGTGGTTCGGGTGGTATGTTTGTACAGTCGTTGAAGTTTATTGAGAAACACCAAGGAAACAAAAAAGACATTTCCATTTACGGACAAGAGTTAACGAATACCACGTTTAAACTCGCTAAAATGAACTTAGCCATTCGTGGAATTTCTGCCAATTTAGGTAACAAAGCCGCCGATACATTTGGTGACGATCAGCACAAAGAACTGAAAGCCGATTACATCATGGCGAATCCGCCGTTCAACTTAAAAGATTGGCGCGCTGAAAACGAATTAACGGACGATCCACGTTGGACGGGTTACGAAGTTCCTCCAAAATCTAATGCCAATTATGCGTGGATTTTGAATATGATTTCTAAACTTTCGCAAAACGGTGTGGCTGGTTTTATCTTAGCCAATGGCGCTCTTTCGGGTGGTGGTGAAGAATACAAAATCCGTAAACAAATTATAGAAAACGACTTGGTAGAAGCGATTGTTATTCTACCACAATCTATGTTTTACTCTACAGATATTTCGGTAACGCTTTGGATTTTGAACCGCAATAAAACAGAACGCACTGTTGAAGTTAACGATGGCGTAAAAAACTATCGCAATCGTGAAGGTGAAGTGTTGTTTATGGATTTACGACAAAAGGGTGAACCGTTTGAAAAGAAATTCATTCAGTTTGCTGAACAAGATATTGAGCAGATTGCAGCAACCTATCATAATTGGCAGACATATAAAAGCGAAAGTAAGGGAAATAAAAATAAGGGCGAATGTAAGGGCGAATTGCAATTCGCCCCAACTTACGCAAACGTTCCCGAATATTGTTACGCTGCAACCTTAGAAGAGATTCGTAAAAAAGATTATTCGTTAGTGCCAAGCAAATACATAGCGTTTGTAAACCGTGACGAAAATATCGACTACGATACCCAAATGCAAACCTTGCAAACAGAATTGAAAGACTTGTTTCAGCAAGAAGAAGCTTTGAAACAAGAGGTAGCTAACGTATTTAAATCGTTGGGTTATGAATTATAAAAAGTTAGGAGATATTGTCAAATTTGTTTCCAATAAAAATGTAGATGGTATTGCAACTATTCTCTACGGAATTAATATTGATAAATTCTTTATGCCTTCCGTAGCAAATACGATTGGTGTTGATTTGAAAAAATATAAAGTTGTTGTAAAAAATCAATTTGCATGTAATAGAATGCACGTTGGTAGAGATAAACGATTACCTATATCAATGTCTACTTTTGATTATCCATTTATTGTTTCTCCAGCTTATGATGTATTTGAAGTAATAGATGCAACTGTACTTCCGGAATATTTAATGCTTTGGTTTAGAAGAAGTGAGCTTGATAGGCAATGTTGGTTTTATACAGATGCAGATGTACGTGGAGGATTAAGTTTAGATGCCTTGAAATCAATTGAAATTGAGATTCCATCCATCGAAAAACAACGCGAGATTGTTGCCCAATACCAAGCGGTAGCAAACAAAATAATAGTCAACGAACAAATCTGCGAAAAGTTAGAAGCTACAGCACAAACCTTATACAAGCAATGGTTTGTTGATTTTGAATTTCCCTGCCTTCCTTCGAGCTATCGTCCTCACGGGCAGGTAAACCAAAATCTGCCAATCGATGAATATATTACTAAGATAGGAAGTGTTTGTACATATAGTAGGGTCGGTGGTTTACCCGTTTCAGATGGCAAAACTTGGTTTGTATATCTTATCTTATGTGAGAACGATTCTGTTTATAAAGGAATGACGAATGATTTATACCGTAGGTTTTACGAACACTATATGGGAGAAGGTGCTGAATGGACAAAACTTAATAAACCTTTAAAAGTTATTCATTGGGAAAGTTTTGCAACAAAGGAAGAAGCTGCAAAAAGAGAAAAAGATTTAAAAACAGGCTATGGTAGAACTTGGATAAGCAGGCAAATTGAAAAAGCAGGCGGAATTACTCAACTAAAAACCAGTTTACCTGCCCCGCAAACGGAGTTAAGGACGGCAGGGAAAATGGTGTACAACCAAGAATTAGAAAAGGAAATTCCTGAAGGTTGGGAGGTGAAAGAATTAGGGAACTTTATTCAAAGTTTCTCTAAGTCTCATGATTTTAAGAAGAAACAATTAATCTTTTTTAATACATCAGATATATTAAATGGTGAATTTTTACATTCTGAATATATGAATGTGGATGAAATGCCAGGTCAGGCTAAAAAATCTATCAAAAAGGATGACATATTGTATAGTGAAATCAGACCGAACAATAGAAGATTTGCATTGGTAAGAAATGATGCAGATGATTATGTGGTTTCTACTAAATTAATGGTATTAAGAAGATTAAATAATGAATTGGGATTATATAGAATATATTATTATTTAATATCTGATGAGACGATTAAAGATTTTCAAGATTCTGCAGAAGGAAGATCAGGTACATTTCCACAGATTACATTTGATGAAGATTTAAAATTCAGAAAAATTATATTTGGTTCAAAAGAGATTGAGGATAAAATGGAAAATATATTTAAAAATTGTTTTTATCAAGTTTACAATTTAAAAGACCAAAATAAACAACTCACTCAACTTCAATCGCTGTTGTTAAGTCGCTTAGCAACGTTGGAGGGGTAAAGAAAAATTAAACTACTATAAGAATCAACACAAATGGGAAAAGAAATTAGTATTAGCGAAGCATATATTAAACAATTTGTAGAAAGCTTACGACCAGAAGATCACGAGATACGCAAACAATTAGATTTTGGGTATTCTTGGGAAAAGAATACTGCTATTTTATATACGATTCGTCCATTTTGGAATAATCCGAATGAGTTAATTCAGTCCGATTTTGCAAAAATACGATTTACGAAAACCACGAATTCTTGGTCCTTGTATTGGATGCGAGCTTCAGGTAAATGGGAGTTGTACGATCCACACCCAATTGCTGATAATTTACAAGATTTATTAGCGATTATAAAAGAAGATCAGTTCCATTGCTTCTTTGGGTAAAAAATACAAAACACTCCCAACTACAATCGTTGTTGTTAAGTCGTTTGGCAACGTTGGAGGGGTAAACTATAACTAAACTACTATAAAAAAATAACTTAAAATATGAGTCATATTGACAACCTATTAAACGAGGTAAAATGGTTTAATAAACACAAAGAGTTAAAAACTTCTGCCAATGGGGAAGATTTTAATATGTTTAGAATTTGTGGAGTGGATCATTACGAAAATACACATTCAGCCATTTTAGCTGAGATACTTAACCCTAATGGAACACATAACTTTGGAGCTAAATTTCTAGAATCCTTTATTAAAACACTTAAAAGAAGTGATTTAATCGAAGATAGTTTCGATTTTATAATCCAAAATGTAACTGTGGTCACAGAAAACGCTTCTGTCTTTGGACGTTTAGATATATTAATTCGTAACTCATGTAGCCAAGCTATATTGTTAGAAAATAAAATTTATGCAGGCGATCAACATGATCAGTTATTGCGTTATCAAAATTTTGGAAAACGAGAATTTGGCGATCAATTTAAATTACTTTATTTAACTCTACAAGGGAACGAATCAAGCAATGCTGATAAAGAAGTTGTAGACTATATACAAGTTTCATATAGCGAAATTATTTTAGCTTGGTTAGAGCGTTGTATTGAAATTTCGGCTCGTTCACCTATCGTTAGAGAAACACTTATCCAATATACTAATCATATCAAATCGTTAACAAACAACTCAACTGCTAATACTATGTCGCAAGAATTAATAGATAAACTATCTACGTTAGAAAATTTAGAAGCTGCTTATACCATTGCAGATAATCTAAGTAAAGTAAGAAACAATATTATTAATACTGTTCTTTTACCTCAGATGCAGGAGATAGCAGAAGAACTTAATCTTGTATTTAATAGCACCGAAGGGGATTATGTAAATACATCTTGGGCTGGATTTTGGTTTACAATACCTCAATACAAAAACTATAATTTATTTATGGAATTTGGTAAAAAAGGTCTAAATAACTTAATCATAGGATTTGTACCCAAAAGTGAGAATAGCGAAACATCTTCATTTATTAAAATAAAAGATATTGTTGGTGGAGGTAATAACCGTTGTGCATTTCAAAAATTCCCAATTCATCCAAATTGGCATTCCTACGCTATGAAAGCAATTTTAAATGGTGAAATGAAATCAATCATTAAAGACAAAATCCAAAATTTATTAGAGATAACAAAAGAAATTGAAGAAATATAATTAACACGAAAAGAATTAACGACTAAAACTTAAATGAAAAAGGAAATAGATCAATTATTTACAGTAATAAAACAACTGCAAGAAAATTTTAAGCATCATAATAAGAAGTTTACTTTAGATGGTAAACTAGTAGGTGATATTGGCGAAGTTTTAGTTGCTGAATATTATGGTATAACATTATTTAGTGATAATGTACCAATTTATGATGGTTATGTAACAAAAGACGATACTAAAAGAGTCCAAATCAAAGCTTCTTTTAATAATTATTTCTATTTTACAAAAGACTTATCTAAGATACCAGACTATTATATTGCAATCAATATCAGTAAAGATGGAACTTTCGAAGAGATTTATAATGGTAGAGGATATTTGATATATGAAAAACTTCTAAAACATTTACCTACAGAAAGAAAATATCCTTATCGTTTATCAATTAATGGATTAAATATTTTAAATAAATCTCCAGAAAATATCGATAAAATTACTAGAATAAAATAACCAAAAACTCGCTCAACTTCAATCGTTGTTGTTAAGTCGCTTAGCAACATTGGAGGGGTGAAATACTATAAACGCAATTATTTATGGATCAAGAATTACAGCTCATAAAAAAACTGAATGAACTTCAATTAGTCGAATATTTTCAGGATGGAATCGTAGCTCATGCAACAGGTGGAGACTTTAATAATCAATTATATATTGAGATTAGAAGAAGATTACTTGAAAATAAATCAATTGAAAAATTCTTACCTGAATGGATAGTATCTAAGAGAACAATTGATCAATTTTGGACATTCATAAAAGGAAGATTTAGTACATATCAAGAGCGAAGAGAATTTTTGTGGAATGAATTCTCTCCATTACTTAATTATTTGGAAAAGAAAACTATTTCTCCTTTGGAAGAAATTATTGTGTTTGATGAAGCACATATACATAATCAGTGGCAAAAAGCACTTGACAGGAAGCAAACTGAACCTGAAGGTGCAATCACATTAGCAAGAACATTAATTGAAAGTATTCTAAAACATATTTTAGATGAACAAAATATTGAATACAATGATGGAGCGGATCTTCCCGAATTATATAAAGAAGTAGCAAAGTCTTTAAATCTAGCTCCTGAAAATCATCAAGAACAAATATTTAAACAAATTTTGGGAGGGTCAAGTAGTATTGTCAGCGGATTAGGAGCTTTAAGAAATAAACTTGGAGATGCTCATGGAAAAAGTAAAAAAAGTATTAAACCATCTGAAAGACATAGTGAACTAGCGGTAAATTTAGCTGGTACAATGGCTATTTTTTTATTTAAAACTTTTAAAAATAAATAACCAAAAACTCACTCAACTGCAATCGTTGTTACTAAGTCGCTTGGCAACGTTGGAGAGGTAAACTAACTAATATTCAAAATTAACTACTAGAAAAAAACTTATGGAATTAGATTTTGATAAATTCAAAAGATCCTTGATTATCTCTAAAAATGATAAATATGCATTTTTATTAGGTGCTGGATGTTCTATATCATCTGGAATACAATCTGCTTCTGATTGTATTTGGGAATGGAAAAAAATGATTTACGAGACTAATAATAACATTTCAGATGAATCTTTAGAAAATTTTAAAAATAAAAAAAATCAAAACATAATCCAGAATTGGTTAGATAATCAAGGAAGATTTCCGACCAAAGATTCAGATATAGAATATTCATTTTACGCTAATGAATGTTTTCCAATTGATGATGATAGAAGAAAGTATTTTCAAAAAATTTGTTCAAATGCTCAACCATCTATAGGTTATAAAGGAACAGCATTATTAGCAAAATTTGGATTTTTAGATAGTGTTTGGACAACTAATTTCGATGATTTAATACGAGATGCTTGTATATCACAGAGATTTCAATCTATAGATATTTCTTTAGATAATACTTCAAGAATAAATAGTCGTGCTCAAAATATTTCCGAATTACCTATTATAAAATTACACGGAGATTTTAAATATGGTGATTTAAAAAACACAGAAGAAGAACTTAAAAAGCAAGATGAAGTTTTTCGTGAAAAAATGATTGAATATTTAGCAGATAAACATTTAATTGTTTTAGGGTATAGTGGTAGAGATCATTCATTAATGAATACATTAAAAGATGTTTATTCAAAAGATGGTGGTGGTAGACTATATTGGTGTGGTTATCATGAAAATAAAAGTAAAACTGTTACTGAATTAATAAACCATGCAAATAAGACTAGAAATAAAGCTTTTTACATAGCTACAGAGGGTTTTGATATTGCAATACGTCAAATTAGCCAATTAATTTTAGCATCTAATAAAGAATTAGATGAAGAATTTAAATCTATTGTAAAAAATAGTAGTAAAAATATTGAGTCAACTCCATTTAATCTAGTACAAAGAAAATCTAGTACAGTTTTAAAAAGTAATTGTTTTCCAATTCAATTTCCAAAAGAAGTTTATGTTTTTGAGCATAAAATTTCTGGAAAAACATGGGATTATTTAAATGAAAATATTTTGTCAAATAAAAATATTACAGCAGTTCCAATAGGCAATCAAATTTGGACATTAGGTACTGCTGATAGTATTCATAATGCTTTTGAAAATTTGATAAATGGTAAGTTAGGTCGAAAACCAATTACGGAAATATCAAATACATCTAATAATCTGATATACTTGTTTCTTTCATCTTTATGTAAATATTATTCTTCTAGTAGTAATTTAAATACTGATTTCAAAAGAAAATTATGGGATGCTAATGATTGGAAAACTATTAAAGGACAAAAGGTATATAGTGCTATTCGCTTAGACATTGAAATAATCAATAAACAGTATTATTTGACATTAAATCCTGATTTTTATGTAGAATCTAAAAATGATTTACATGGAATAGGATTAGAATATTTTCATCAAATATGGAATAATAAATTTAATGACTATGTAGATAAATGGAGAAAAAGATTATTTATCAATACATCAGAATTTGATTATCCAATAAGTTCTAATTCGGGTTTTAGTTTCAAGGTAACAAAGAATCCAATATTTACTATAATTGATGATTTAACAAAATCTCGTGATGAATCACATAATGTACCTGCAAATTTGATAAGTTATAAAGGTGTAAAATTTAAAGAACCAAACTTGATATTTAGTTCCGTAAATGGAGGTAAAAGAAGTTTCGAACCACATCCAATGAAAGGGTTAGTTCAATATAATCCATTTGAAACAGGTGTTAATCATTTTTTAAAAAAAGAAATAAAACTTTCAGTATTATGTATTGATGAATATAGTAATCAATTGTTTAATTTTCTTAATAAATTGAATAAAAAAATATCAACCACCAATCCAAAGGAAAATTATGTAATTAATTACGAAGGGTTTGAAGACACTTATAAAGTCAAATTAAAAATACCTGAAATCGAATCTGAGGATTGGAAAAAAATTAATACGATTAATTTACAAAATGATTCGAGAGCTATTTCACATTCTATAAAAGAGACTATTTGTTCAGAAATTCTTAAAATAAGTGCATCAGGTAGTCAAAAGATTATTGTCATTTTTATTCCTAATAAATGGTTACCCTACACATCTTATTCTAACAATATAGAATCATTTGATTTACATGATTATATAAAAGCTTTTTGTGCAGAAAAAGGTTTAACATCTCAATTTATTACAGAAAGAACAATATTAGATTATAAACAAGAATGTCAAGTAATTTGGTGGCTTTCTTTATCATTTTACGTAAAATCTTTCCGTACACCCTGGTTAGTTGAAAATTCAACAAATGAAACAGCATTCGCAGGAATTGGATATAGTATTGATAAACAAAATAAAAATCATATTGTACTAGGATGCAGTCATTTATACACTTCAAATGGTGAAGGATTAAAATATAAATTATCTAAATTAAGTAATGATAAAATTCAATGGAGAGACAAAAAACCTCATTTGTCTTACGATGATGCATATGATTTTGGAAGATCAATTATTAATTTATTTTATGAATCAATGAACGAAATACCAAAGCGTGTCGTGATACATAAAAGAACTTTTTTTACTCAAGAGGAAAAAGATGGAATATGTGATAGTTTATTAGAAAATGCTAATGTCGAAAATGTTGATTTAATTGAAATTAATTTTGAAGAGGATATAAAATATGTTTCTAGCAAAATTATAAATGGAGAAGCTAAAATAGATGGTTTTTCAGTGGCTAGAGGCACTTGTATTCAATTATCATATAACTCAGCATTACTATGGACACATGGAATAATTCCAGCAGTTCAAAACCATAATTTTAATTTTTATCCTGGAGGAAGGTATATACCTAAACCATTAAAGATAATTAGACATTATGGTAATAGTTCTTTAGAACAAATTTCAAATGAAATATTAGGACTTTCAAAAATGAATTGGAATTCCCTAAATATGTATTCTCAATTGCCCGCAACAATATTTTCATCTAATGAAATAGCTAGAATTGGTAAACTAGTAAATAATATAGGAACTTCAGAATATGATTATAGATTTTTTATTTAATTTATAAAAAAATCATTACTCAGTAATTTAAACAAACGTGATTTTGTAACAAATTTTTACTAAATTTGTTACAAAATAAAAAGATAACACCAAGTGAAATCCTCTAAAAATCAAATAGAAACAAAGATTTTAAAATCATCATTAGGCGAAATATTTTTCGCTGAAGATTTCTATGCGTATGGTTCAGCTGGTAATATCCGTTTAACACTTTTTCGTTTGGTCAATGAAGGCGTATTAGAACGTTTGGCTCAAGGCATTTATCTAAAACCCAAAAGAGATGCGTTGTTAGGTATCCTCTATCCTACTACGGAAGAAATAGCCAAGCAAATAGCACAACGTGACAAAGCACGTATTGCCCCAACAGGTGTATTCGCTTTGTATTTGTTGGGGCTAACCACACAAGTTCCTCTAAAAGCGGTGTATTTGTCCGATGGTTCACAACGAGAAATTAAAATAGGAAACCGTACCATTCAATTCAAAAAAACGGTTCCTAAAAGTTTTGCCATAAAAGATGAATTGCTGCATTTGATTGTACAAGCGTTTAAAGAGGTGGGCCAAAACAACGTAACCGAAGAATTTATAGAAAAAATAAAGCCTTCTGTAGTGCAGCTCGACTCCCAAGTGGTCCAAAAGCAGGTAAAATATGCACCGGTTTGGATACAGAAACACATCAATAACCTTTATACAACTTCTCAAAATGTGGATTAACCTATCAACAGAACAAAAGATACAAGTTTTAGAACAAACAGGTATAGCCAAAGGTTTGCCTGCATTTGTTGTAGAAAAGGATTGGTGGGTGTGTATTTTATTGAAAGCTATTTTTCAATCGTACTATGCAAATTCCATTATTTATAAAGGTGGTACTTCTTTAAGTAAAGCCTATCATATCATTGATCGATTTTCAGAAGATATTGATTTAATTATAGATCGGCATTTGTTAGGTTTTGACGACTTGGATTCAGGAACAAAAATCAAGAAACTAAGAAAAGCATCGGGTTCATTTATTATCAATGAGTTTAGAGAAGAATTGATGCATCAATTGGATCAATTGGGCATTCATCGTGACCAATATGTAATACGATATAATGATAAAGTTGACGATACCAGCGACCCGAATACATTGGAAGTGTATTATCAATCTGTAGTTCCAATGACCAATCCTTATATCCAACAAAGAGTCTTATTAGAAATGGGAGCAAGATCATTAACAGAACCAGCAGAAACAAAAACCATTCTTTCGTTTATTGATGAAAATTACAAAGCGTTACCCTTTACATCGGAAGGATTTGATGTACAAGTGGTTGTACCAACACGAACATTTATAGAGAAGGTTTTATTATTACATGAAGAATTTTCAAAACCGATAGATAAAATTAGAACCGACAGATTAACGCGTCATTTGTACGATTTAGATAAAATGATGATTGCAGGATTTGGAGAACAAGCTCTTGCTGATAATGAGTTGTTTGAAACCATAGTGGAGCATCGTAAAAAGGTAACTCCTTTACGAGGTGTCGATTACTCCAATCACGAAAAAGGAAAATTGAGTATTCTACCACCAGATGAAATAATTGCTCAATGGGAAGAGGATTATAAAATCATGCAACAAAATATGATTGTTGGAGAAAGTTTATCTTGGACAGATTTGATTAAACAAATGAAAACAATTGAAGATTTAATGAATCAATCTCATTAATCCAAATACCAAAAACTACTATAAAATACATGAAATACACTGAATCACAATTAGAACAAGCATTTATAAGCCTTTTGGAAACAGAAGGCTATCACTATATAAACGGAAAAGAATTAACAAGAACTTCCAATCAAGAAGTTTTACTCAAAGAAGATTTACATGCTTTTCTTTTCAACAGCTATCCTGACTTAGAAGAAATAGAAATTGAAAGTTTAATCAATGAGTTGGCTTTTCAGTCTACTTCTACCCTATACGAATCTAATAAGACAATTTGTAAGCTTTTGGCAGATGGTTTGATTTTTAAACGCAACGATCCATCAAAAAAAGATTTACATATTCGTTATATTGATGTAGAAAATATCCAAAATAATACCTTCAAGATTGTTAATCAATTAGAAATTCAAGGAAGCGAATTACGTATTCCTGATTTGATTTTATACATCAATGGAATTCCAGTCGTGGTTTTTGAATTTAAAACAGCCATTGAAGAAGAAATTACCATTCACGATGCGTATAAACAGCTTACAACTCGTTATCGTCGTGATATTCCAGAGCTTTTAAAATACAATGTATTTACTGTAATCAGTGATGGGGTGAATAACAAAGCAGGAACGGTATTCTCTCCATACGAGTTTTATTACGGATGGAATAAAATTACAGGTGACGAGAAGAAAGCCTTAACAGGTATAGAAACCACAACTTCTATTGTACATGGAATGTTGAATCAATCAAGATTGGTCGATATTATTCATCATTTTGTTTTGTTTCCTGATTCTTCTAAACACGAGTTAAAAGTCTTAAGTCGTTATCCACAATATTATGCTGCCAATAAATTGTATCAAAACATCAAAGCACATCGTAAACCTGAAGGCGATGGAAAAGGTGGAACATACTTTGGGGCGACGGGTTGTGGAAAGAGTTATACGATGCTGTATTTAACGCGTTTATTGATGCGTTCAACTGATTTTGCAAGTCCTACGATTATTATCATTTCAGACCGTACCGATTTAGACGATCAGTTATCGAAGGATTTTACCAATGCCAAGAAATTCATTGGAGATGAAAATATCATCAATATCGAATCAAGAGCTGATTTACGAGTACGTTTAAGAGGCATCGAAAGTGGTGGTGTTTATTTAACGACGGTTCAGAAATTTGCTGAAGATGCTGAAATCTTATCCGATCGCACCAATATTATTTGTATTTCGGATGAAGCCCACCGCTCACAAGTGAATTTAGACTTAAAAGTAAAAATTGACGAGGAAAAAGGAGTGACAAAATCCTATGGTTTTGCTAAATATTTGCACGATTCTTTACCTAATGCAACCTATGTTGGATTTACAGGAACACCTATCGATAAAACGTTAGAAGTCTTTGGAGAGGTGGTGGATCAATATACGATGTTCGAATCGGTAAATGATGAAATTACGGTTCGTTTGGTTTATGAAGGAAGAGCGGCTAAAGTCAATTTGGATTATAATAAAGTTCAAGACATTGAAAATTATTACGAAAACGCAGTAGCTGAAGGCGCTTCTGAATATCATGTAGAAGCCAGCCAAAAAGCGATTGCTAAAATGGAAGTGGTTTTAGGTGATACGGATCGAATTAAAGCTATTGCACAAGATTTTATAGCTCATTATGAAAAACGTATCGATGAACGTGCTACTGTTGCAGGAAAAGCGATGTTTGTGTGTGCTTCGCGTACCATTGCTTATAAATTGTACCAAGAACTATTAGCCTTACGACCAGAATGGGGAGAATTGAATATTTCGGATGGATTAACTGAAAAGGAACAAAAAGATATCAAGCCAATTGAGCGTGTAAAAATGGTGATGACACGCAATAAAGATGATGAAAAAGAGCTTTGGGAACTTTTGGGTAATAAAGATGAACGAAAAGAATTAGACCGACAGTTTAAACAAATCAAATCTAACTTCAAAATTGCCATTGTAGTTGATATGTGGTTAACAGGATTTGATGTTCCCTTCTTAGATACCATTTATATTGATAAGCCTTTACAAACGCACAACTTAATTCAAACGATTTCTCGTGTTAATCGTAAATACGAAGGAAAAGATCGCGGATTAGTAGTTGATTACATAGGAATCAAAAAGAACTTGAATAAGGCTTTAGGGATGTTCAATAATCAAACTGCTGATGATGATTTTGAAGATTTAAAACAAGCTGAAATCATCGTTAGAGATCAAATGGATTTATTACGTCAATATTTCCATCAGTTTGATGCTACATTATACTACCAAGGAAATCCTGTTGAACGTTTAAACTGTTTAAATAAAGCTTCTGAATTGGTTTTACAGACCGAAGAATCAGAGAAATTCTTTGTGAATGTAACGAAGAAATTGAAATCTGCCTATAATTTAGTGAGCGGTTCTGAATTGTACACGCCTAAAGAAGTAGATGAAATTCATTTTTATTTTGCAGTGAAATCCATTGTCGTAAAATTAACCAAAGGCGATGCTCCCGATACTGAACAAATGAATGCTAAAGTGGCTAAATTGGTTGAGGAAGCGATCATTTCGGAAGGAGTTGAAGAAATCTTTAAACTGGATGATAATAAAGCCAATGCCATTGATTTGTTTAACGATAAATTCATTGAGAAAATCTCTAATCTTGAATTACCGAACACAAAGATTAAAATCTTAGAACGTTTACTAAAACAAACGATTACTGACTTTAAAAAAGTGAATAAAGTGAAAGGTCAAGACTTTGCTGATCGTTTAAAAAGCATTGTAGATCGTTACAACGAGCGTAGTGAAAAAGATATTTTAGATTATGATGGTATTCAAGCTGATACAGCAGAACAAATGCTAGATTTAATCATCAAATTACGCACTGAAATGGCTTCATTCGAAGATTTAGGAATCGATTATGAAGAAAAAGCGTTCTACGATATTTTGGATGTCATCTGTAAAAATTATGGGTTTGAATTCGATAAAGATAAAATGCTAGAACTAGCTCGTGAAATAAAAAAGATTGTAGACAACGCCTCTCAATATCCTGATTGGGCTGAACGTGATGATATTAAAGCTCAATTAAAAATGGATATCATCGTGAAGTTACATCAATACGGCTACCCTCCTATTACACAGGATGATGTGTATAAGAATGTATTGGAACAGGCAGAGAATTTTAAGAAGAATAGGTGATGGATATAGATATTAAAAAACGTATAGATTCTATAGCACATCCTGAAGCTATTAAAGTATTTTTTAATTTTATCAATAAGTTTATTAAAGACAATTCTATCTCTGAAGATGATGAAAGATTTGTATTAAATGTAAGAAATGATTACAGAAAGAGGTTTTCTGTTAATTTGAATAGTCGACTGATTCTTTATGTAAAAGATGGATATGAGTTTGGTTTTATGATAAATCAAGAAGACTGGAGTAATTTTAAAAATATTCCTTATCTAAAAAAAGAATCGTTTGAAAAACACGACCCTAATGCATTTCTTGTTTCATTTTCATTTGATAATGTAATTGATAATATAGATTTATTTACAAAATATTGGTTAAAATGCTGTAAAGAATATCTACCTAGCCAAGAAAAATCACAATACCGAAAATATAATATTAAAGAGTTATATAAAATTGCTATTGATGATGAATTATTAAATGAATATTTAACTATAGATATAAAAAATATGACATTAAAGTTTTGTCAAATTATTAATGAATTAAAAGTTTATTTATTAGGCGAAAATAATATTCTTAATAATTTTAAAATTTCTGAAGTAAAAAATAATTCTAGATGGGTATGGATAACAGATAATCAAAATGGAATTGGAGATACGGTTGCTCATTATGAAATAATATCAAGAAGAAACAAAATATATACTGAAATTCATTTTGAAGGTAATCAAGAATCAAAAGATAATTTTTATCAAAATATAAGTTCACTTGCCGAAAATATAGAATGGTTTACTTGGCAAAATTCAAAAAGTATTAGATTTAATAAAGTATTCTCTTTTGACGAAGAAAATTTAATTAAAAAACTTGCGGATTCTTTATTGTATTTAGAGGAAAATATTGGAGATAAAGTTAGAGAAATAATAAATACTATTCATTCACAATCAACTATAAATAAAAAACTGATGGAATTCCCTCTAAACCAAATCTTATACGGACCTCCTGGTACAGGAAAAACATATAGTTTAAAAAGAAGATTCTTTGATTTATTTACGGTAAAAGAAGACTCAATCTCTAGAGATCAATTTTTAAATGAATTGGTAAAACCATTAAGTTGGTGGCAAGTAATTACACTTGTTTTAATGGATATTAAAAATGCTAAAGTAACTGAAATTAATGATCATGAATTAATCAAAATAAAAGAATCACATTCATCTTCTAAAACCATTGTTCCTACCATTTGGGGACAATTGCAAGCTCATACAATCAATGATTGTCCGAATGTAAATGTTGAAAAAAGACAGAATCCACTATATTTTTCAAAAGATGAGAATTCAAATTGGACGATCAATTCGGAGCTAGTTAAAGAATTATATCCTGAAATTATTGAAGTATTTAATTCATTTAAAAATTTTAATCCTTCTCCAAATAAATTAATAAATAACTATGAGTTCGTTACTTTTCATCAATCTTTTACTTATGAAGATTTTATAGAAGGTATAAAACCTGATTTAGAAAATGAAGATAGTGAACTAAAATATAAAATTGAAGATGGTATATTTAAACGTGTTGCTGATAGAGCTAAACGTGATCCATTTAATAAGTATGCACTTTTCATCGATGAAATAAACAGAGGAAATGTATCACAGATTTTTGGTGAATTAATTACATTAATTGAAGAAGATAAACGATTAGGAAATGACGAAGCAATTGAAGTAACTCTACCTTATTCGAAAGAGAAATTTGGAGTTCCGTCTAACCTTTACATCATTGGTACGATGAACACAGCAGATCGTAGTGTTGAAGCACTAGATACTCCGCTTAGACGCCGTTTTGTATTTGAAGAAATGCCTCCAAAATATGGCTTAGAAGGTTTACAGCAAGATTTATTTGGATTTACAGCATCTCACCTATTAGAAACAATTAATAAAAGAATTGAAAAATTACTAGACAAAGATCATCAAATTGGTCATGCTTATTTTATCAATAAAAATGAAACAACGATTATCGATTCATTTTACAAAAATATAATTCCTCTTTTACAAGAATATTTCTTTGGTGATTATGGTAAAATTGGTTTGGTATTAGGAGCTGGATTTATTAAAAAAATGAAACAGGATTCAGTATTTGCTAATTTTGAGCATTTAGATTATTCTCAATTTGAGGAAAAAGAGTCTTACGAGATTATTAATCACAAAGGGAATCCTGAAAATTTTGGTGATGCTATTAAATTATTAATGAATCAATAGTATTTTGAATAAGCAGAATCATATCACAGTTTTTGAGCATGAAAAACGTTTTTTCAATCTAAAAGACGAAAAAGAAAAGCAAATTCATGAAGCTTTAGAACGCTATCACGGAAATTATACACCATTTTTTAAACTCTTAAGAAATGGTGTTCAATTCAATGAACATGTAGGTATAATTCAGATTGGTAAAACGACCATTGAAGTCTTACCTAAGACAGATAAAGGAGGAGAAGAAAAATGGCGTGATTTATTGATTGGAATGATCAAATCCGTTTGGGGATTTGATGTAAAATCAACAGGTTCGAGTTCTTTGAAGTTAAAATCAAATTCAATTTTAGAACTGTACTTTGAGTTATTTGTTTCAGAAATCGAATACTTACTTCATAGAGGTTTGATTAAAAGATACCGTAAAAATGAAGGAAATCAAACGTCTTTAAAAGGTGCTTTAAAGTTTTCAAAACATATTGCTCATAATTTGGTTCATAAAGAACGATTTTATGTAAAATATACGCAATATTCTAATGAACATTCTATTCATGAAATCTTATTCAAAACGATAAAACTTTTAGCACATATAAATTCAAACTCTCTTATAAAAGGAAGAATTGGTGCATTGACTTTAAACTTTCCTGAAATGAAAGAGATTAAAGTAAATGAGTCTACATTCAAAAATATAGTTTTTGATCGAAAAAATCAGCATTATCAAACTGCATTAGAAATTTCTAAATTATTATTGTTGAATTATCATCCTGATATTTCCAAAGGTCGAAATGATGTATTGGCTTTAATGTTTGATATGAATAGTTTATGGGAGCAGTTTATTTTAGTGACGCTGAAAAGAAAATTAAAAACACATCTTGTTTCAGCTCAAGTAACTAAAAGTTTTTGGAAACCTATTTCGGGATATTCATCTAAAATACGACCTGATATCATTCTAAAATGTAAAGAATCTCAAGAGAATTACGTCTTAGATACGAAA
>NZ_DEVJ01000018.1:0-5468 GCF_002362875.1 Empedobacter sp. UBA3239
AAATGCACTACCGGTTATATTGATTAAAACATTATGAAAATTTTAAGTATTCAAGCTCGTTTTAACGTAATAATTAATTTTTAGGACTAAAAAAATAATACTAATTTTGGCTAACACTTTTTTGAAGTGAAATAAAGATTAAATAAAAATAATAAGTAATTGTTAATTAATTATATAAACAAAAATAAAACAGGTTTGAAAGTTGCTTTTTTACTTTCATGTTTTATAACGATAAGTGCTTTTGCGCAACAAAAACCTAAAAAAGAAAAAGTTAATCTAAGGCATGCTGATTTAGTAGAACATGATCCGAAACGTTTTGAGGGAAATGATTTTTTATCAGGAAATGTTGTAATCGAATATAAAGGTGATGTAATTTCGGCTGATAGTGCGGTTTTGTATCGTGATAAAAACTTGGCTGTTGTTTGGTCGAATGCTCGTTTGGTGAGCAAAGACAAAACAATTACGGCGCATAAAATGGAGTATGACGGAAATACAACAATTGCAAAAGCTTTCAAAGATGTGGTGTTGACTGATCCAAGTTCTCGTATTACGGCAGATTATATGGATTATAATCGTACAACCGAGATTGCGACTGGTATTGGGAAAGTAGAAGTGAAGACACCTACGCAACAAATCAGTTCTGAGAAAATGATTTACGAGCGATTGACTGGAAATATTATTGTAAATGAAACTTACAAAACAATTGGTTCTGATGGTACTTTAGTTGAAGGGCGAAATGTTGTGTATAATGTAAAGTCTAAATCGGCAAATTTTGGATCGGAAGTTTTTATTACGAATAAAGATTATACGATTTATTCAAGAAAAATGACGACGAATGATATTACGGGAATTACTACTTTCCGTGATTATTCTAAAATTACACGTCGAAATGATCCATCACAATATATCATTACTTCGGATGGAGATTTTAATAAAAAAACGGGTGAAGCTTGGTTAAGAGGAAATTCAAAAGTTTATTATCAAAACAAAACATTGACGGCTAAAAAACTTTATTTCAACGATAAAACAGGTTTTGGTAAAGGTGAAGGTGATGTTTTTTTAGATGATCCTTTAGAAAAAAGATTTTTGAAGGGAGATTACGGAGAAGCTTTTAAATACTTAGATTCGGCTTTTGTAACGAAAAATGCGTATGCTGTGAAAGCGTTTGATAAAGATTCGCTTTACATTAGTGCAGATACGTTGATGGCGGTAAAACGTCACGATGTTGATTCGACTTCATTGGTGAAAGCATTTCATAAAGCGCGTTTTTACAAATCGAATGCGAACGGAAAAGCAGATTCTTTGGTGTACAATCAAACTAAAGGATTGATGCAATTTTATAAAGATCCAATTTTATTTTCTGGCGATAATCAAGTGACGGGAGATTATATCGAAGCGTATACAAATGCGAAAACAGAAAAATTAGACTCAATGAAAGTGTTCAATAATGCTTTTGTGATTGCTAAAGTGGATTCGCTTGTGGAAAATGAATATCATCAAATTAAAGGAAAATATTTAACTGTTCTTTTTCAAGATGATAAAATTGACTTTATAAATGTAGAAGAAAATGCTGTTGCATTGACGTACATGGATGATACGGATCAAAAAACGAAAGTGAAAGAACGTTATGGAGTTAATATTTCGTATTGCGGAATTATAGAAGTTGATGTTGTAGGAAAAGATGTTGAATTGGTTGCATGTCGTATAAAATCGGACGGAAAAATGTATCCATTGTCAAAATTTCCAGAAGAAATGCGTTATTTGCCCGATTTTAAATGGCGAATTTCTGAACGATTAAACACTTGGCGAGATATTTTTATCGAATCAAAATAATCTTTTCATAAATTAATCGTTTAATTTCTAAAACTATAAATGAAAACTACATCTATCATATTATCTATTCTGTTATTATCAAGTTGTTATACATACAAAGCTTTTGATCCTGAGGAGTATGCATTGGAAATGTCTAAAGGTAATAATCAAAATCAAACGACTAACTCTAATGAAAGAAGTCGTTCCAGAGCTGATATTGCTGAATTGAGAAGAGAACGCAAAAGTCCGAATGAAAATGCAATTAGTTCATCTCTTTCAGAAAGTCAAGAAGAATTAGCTGCACTAAAAGCTAAAAAACAAGAGAATAAAGAAGAGAAAGTAGCGATAGATCCTTCTACAATTAAAATTTCGGATGTTATCAAACCCGATCAATTTTATAAAGTAGATGCGCAAGGAAAAGAATATACAATAGAGGCGAAGCAATGGAAAGCTGATACTTTATATGCTGTTGTAAAAGGGACAGAAAAAGAATTGAAGTTTCATAAAAATGATATTTCATCGTTCAAAATAAGAAAATTTTCGAAAGGTAAATCAGATGCTCTTACTGTTGCAGCGTATGCAATGGGCGGTGCAGCTGTGCTTTTTTTATTAAAATAAAATGGGAACATTAAAAGAAGGATTTTTCAAATATCAGGCGCAAACAACAAATTTTGCATCTGGTTTTGAAGTCGATTACGCAAAGGGCTCTTATATCTATGGAAAGGATGGAAGAGCCTATCTTGATTTTGTGGCTGGCGTTTCGGTGAATACACTTGGACATAGCCATCCGCGCATTAATCAAGCGATTATAGATCAGGTAAACAAATATATGCATGTTGCTGTTTATGGTGAATATGCGCAAGAAAAACCAGTCGAATTATGCAAGCGATTGGTTGATTTAACACCAGAAGGATTGGATCAAGTTTATTTGGTGAATTCTGGAACAGAAGCGATTGAAGCTTCGCTTAAATTAGCGAAACGTTTTACAGGTCGCCGTCAATTAATTTCTTTTCGAAATGCCTATCATGGAAATACACACGGTTCGTTAAGTGTTTCTGGTGATGAACGTAAGAAAGCTGCTTTCCGACCATTGTTACCAGAAGTTTATTTTATCGATTTTAATAATGAAGATGATTTACAAAAAATTACCAAAGAAACAGCTGGTGTTATTGTAGAATCTATTCGTGGAGCTTCTGGTTTTAGGTTGCCAGAAAATGATTTCTTTATCAAGTTGAAAAAGCGTTGCGAAGAAGTTGGTGCATTATTGATTATGGACGAAATTCAGCCAGGTTTTGGACGCACGGGAAAATTGTTTGGTTTCGAGCATTTTGGAGTTGTTCCAGATATTGTAGCGATGGGAAAAGGCATGGCGAGCGGTTTGCCTGTTGGTGCGTTTATGACTTCTGAAAAAATTATGAGTTCGTTGAAACAAAATCCTCAATTGGGACATATTACAACTTTTGGAGGGAATCCTGTGATTGCAGCAGCAGCTTTAGAGCTACTAAATGTTTTAGAAGAGGAAAAATTGATGGATGATATTGATCGTAAAGAGCGATTATTCAGAAAAAATCTTCAACATCCAAAAATTAAGAAAATTCACGGAAAAGGCTTGATGTTAGCTCCTGAGTTATCTTCTCCAGAATATACGTTGCGCGTTCAGCAAGAATGTATGAATAGAGGCTTGATTCTTTTCTTTTTGATGTATAGCATCGAGAATTTACGAATTACACCACCGATTAATATTTCGGATGAAGATATTATAAAAGGTTGTGATATCTTAAAGTCTGTATTAGACGATTTAGATTAAATTTTAATAAACAAAAAAGAGAATCATAATTGATTCTCTTTTTGTTTAACTCTTTCTTCCATACAACAATATTCTCTTAAAGGAATAAATTGCAGGAAAAGTCTTATAATATTTCTTAATTCTCGTTTTAAATTCTGTCGTAAATAATTCTTGATGTTTAGTCGTTAAACGCTCCATATAAGGAATCAAAGCAGAACCAGAAATGAAATTATAAAATTCTGTTTCGTCATTTCCGTAAATTGGATAAACTTTCATGTTTATGTTCAAATCCTTCAATCCATTATCAAATATGATTTTCGCATAATCATCTATCGTTAACAAAGGAGAATCTCGATGAAAATTATTCAAATAATCCGCAAAAGGTTTTTCTCGTGCTAAATCACTCAAAATAACATTCAATACATTATCTTTTTGACTATCTTTTTGACAAGGCATTTGCACTGCAAATTGTCCATTAACATTCAGTTTTGAGATTAATTTAGGAAACAATTCTTCATGATTATCCGACCATTGTAACGCTGCATTACTAAAAATTAAATCCCAAGTTGTATCTGAATTTGCAAAATTTTCAATCGTTTGTTGTTGAAATGTAAGATTGGCTAAATCAAATTCTTTTGACTTTTCGAGCATTTCCTTAGAAGAATCAATTCCTAAAAAATTAGCATGTTCAAATTTATTAGCGAGAATTGCTGTTTGTTCGCCAGTTCCACAACCTACATCTATGCAATTTTTCAAATTATTAGTAGAAATTAAATCCGCTAAATCATAAAAAGGTTGATAACGAATATTTTTGAATTGATTATATCTTTCGGGATTCCAAGGCATTTTATTAAGTTTTGAATGTGATTAAAGTTAATGAAATTTTATAATACTTAACCAGTTGTGTATTTTGAATAAAATTCATTAGTTCGAGTGATTTGAATAAATGAAATGAATAAAAATTCTAAAAGAATTTTACTCGAATAAATATTGGAATTCTCATTTTATTGAGATTTCGGATGAACAATTGCCTTTGATTTAGTCTTATTTTCAGGAAATGTATCGTCTTAATCAATCCAATTATCAATTGAGATATTTTAGTATTCGTAATCATTTATCTGCTATTTTTTATTATGTTTTAGAACAAAAAGTTGATGAAATAAATGCGGTTGAATTGCCTTCAAATGTGAGATTGTATAAGAAGTTTGATGAATTATTAAATAAATAATTTCCACTTGATTCAACTGCTCAACCACTTATTTTGAAAACACCCGCTGATTTTGCAACGAAATTAAATATTCATGTAAATCAGCTCAACTTATCTGTGAAATCTGTAACAAAACAAACAACGACACAAATTATTAAACAGAAAATAGTTGAAGAAGCTAAAAACCTGTTGTTGTACACTGATTGGGATATTGCGCAAGTTGGTTATAAATTAGGTTTTGAGGAACCTGCTCATTTTAATAATTTTTTTAAAAAACATACTTAAACTTCTCCATTAAAATTTAAACAAGAAAATTGATTTATTTGATTTTTGTAATTTTTTATTTGTCTTTTTTAATTCATGAATTTCACATTCATTTTACTTTTGCATAGTAAAAAATGATTTATGTTGAGATCAATTAGCTTTACTTTCACTAGAAAATAATGAAATTAAAAATGCAAGACACCTACTATTGCAAAATGATAATGAAATATCTAATGATTTATTAAATATAATTGGAAAATAGAAATTACAACTGTAGTTAACATAGGTAATTGTTGCACAACTCCAATATACAGTAAAAACAGAATATATGACCTCGTTTAAGCCTTTTTAAGCGAGGTTTATTTTTAGAAAAATATATTAATACCCGTTGTGCATTTT
>NZ_DEVJ01000017.1:0-9498 GCF_002362875.1 Empedobacter sp. UBA3239
TTTTCAATCAAATGAACAACTTTATTATTTATTAATCAAAATGCACAACGGGTAAAACTAATATTTTTAATCATAATTTTGATTTAAGTTTTGTAAAAAATCAGCCATATCCTCAATTCGTAATTGCAGCTTACTCCCTACTTTAAGGCAGGATGAAGGCAACATAGTGGCAGTAGAGTGTATACAATACTTTTTTTGGACGGTTGAAAGTTGACAGCAATTCGTCTAAGTTCCCGATACTAAAATCAGAGATTTTCACTCGAACTGACGAAAAGTACAATTGTTTTTCAAGAGTTTTAATTTTGTTGACAGTTCGGGTTGAAAAAAAATGGTGAATCATTACACTCGAGTTTTGTATTTTCACTGTATGAAATGATTAGACGGTGATGGTTTGCTGATTTAAGCAAAGCAACAGCGGATACTTTGTGGTTATCGACTCGGGTGAAATTGTCGCTTCGCGACAATTGTTTATTCAAGAAAAATCATTCATCTATTATTAATCGATACTTTCGTAATCGTGTTTTTCTGCAATATGATCAATAAAAGATACTTTTCTGAGCTTCGCATTTCGTTTTGGAATAATAGGGTAACCTTTGGCTTCGGCAAATACTTTTGTGAATTTTGCGCCGAAATATAGAATTGTTGCAACATAATAAATCCACAACAAAAGAATAACCAACGAACCTGCCGATCCAAAAATGGTAGAATATTTGGAGTTTGCGATATAAATACCAATTAAATATTTTGCAATAAAGAATAGAATCGCCGTAAAAAACGCTCCTACAAAAGCTTGTTTTGCTTTGATACGTGCATCGGGAAGAATCTTGAAGAGAATATAAAATATCAAAATCGAGATTGAAATACTCAATGTATTATTAAGAAGAATAACTGTGGTCTTCGTCATAATGGTATCGAGTTCGAAAAGACTGAAAATTTCTTCTCCAAAACTCATTAATATACTATTTAATATTACTGTTGCTATTAAAACTATTCCTAATGAAAGGATAATCAAAAATGAAAGCCCTCTATTTATTACAAATTTCAACCAAGCTCTACGAGGAACTGCTTCGACACGCCAAATAAGATTGAGACTATCTTGCATATCGGTGAACATTGTTGTAGAACCAAAAATCAAAATTCCGATACCTATATATAAAGCAAGCGAACTATCTCCTGAAATGGTAGAATTTGTAACAAAATTTTGTACAGCTAAAGCGACATCTGGACCAACAATATTTTTAAGCTCATAAAACATTCGGTTTTCGATAGCATCTTTCTTAAAGAATAAACTTGCACTGGAAATTACAATCAGAATTAATGGTGAAAGTGAAAACAATGCGTAATAAGTTAACGAAGCACTCAATTTCATAATTCGGTCCTCACCAAATTCAACAATTGTCTGTTTTAAAATATTAAAGTAGAATTTTAGTTGCTTCATTAAATTAATTACTTTAGAGATTAAAGATACAAATTCATAAAATCTATAACAAAAAAAAGACCATTCGATGAATGGTCTTTAAAAAAATATATTAAATCTTAGCTTACACTAACATTGTAACAGGATTTTCGATGTACATTCTTAATGTTTGTAAGAATTGTGCACCTGTTGCTCCGTCTACTGTTCTGTGATCACAAGCTAAAGATAATTTCATTGTGTTACCAACTACAACTTGTCCGTCTTTTACAACTGGTTTTTGAATAATTGAACCAACTGATAGGATACAAGAGTTTGGTTGATTGATAATCGATGTGAATGATTCGATTCCAAACATACCTAAGTTTGAAACAGAGAATGTTGATTTTTCCATTTCATCTGCTTTTAATTTGCGATCTCTTGCACGACCTGCATAATCTTTGACCTCAGCAGAAATTTGAGCAAATGATTTTTGATCTGTATTTTTAACAACAGGAACCAATAAACCATCTTCTACAGCAACTGCCACACCGATATTGATATCTCCATGTTGAATAATTTCTGTATCTGTCCAAGTAGAATTAACAGCTGGATGTTTGCGTAAAGCCATTGCACATGCTTTCACAATCATATCGTTGAATGAAATTTTCGTATCAGGCACCGAGTTTAATTGTTTGCGCGCAGCAATCGCATTATCCATATCCAACTCTACATTTAAGTAATAATGAGGAGCTGTAAATTTAGATTCAGCCAAACGTTTAGCGATAACTTTTCTCATTTGAGAATTTGGAATCACTTTATCTTCTCCAGAAACAAAAGTTTGAGCTGGTTTAACTGATTCAGATTTTGCTTCCGCTTTTGGTTGAGCAGATGGTTGATAATTTTCGATATCTTTTTTCACGATACGTCCATTATCACCAGAACCTTTCACCTCTGCTAAATTAATTCCTTTATCTTTTGCAATTGTTTTTGCTAATGGCGATGCAAAAATACGATCAGAAGAAGAAGTTTCTTCAACCTTATTATTTACATCTAATTGTACAACTACTGGTTTTTCGTCATCAACAACTTCTGTAGAAACTGCTGGTGCAGCAACTTTACCTCCGTTTGCTACAATTGCAGAAACGTCAGTACCAGCTTCACCAATAATTGCTAAAACAGAATCTACTGGTGCAGGCTCGTTCACTTTAGCTCCTTGATATAATAAAACACCATCAAATTCTGATTCGAATTCTTGCACTGCTTTATCTGTTTCAATTTCTGCTAAAATATCACCTTCCGCAACTTGATCTCCAACATTTTTGTGCCAAACAACTACAGTTCCTTCTTCCATTGTATCAGAAAGACGAGGCATTGTAATTACTTCCACATTTGCAGGAATTTCTGCAACAGGTTTTGCTTCTTCTGTTTTTGTTTCGCTGGGAGTTGATTTTTCTTCTTTCACTTCAGTAGTTGCTTTTGCTCCACCTCCAATTAAACCTGAAATATCTTCTCCTTCATTTCCGATGATTGCTAAAATCTCATCAACATTTGTTGATACACCTTCTGCAACACCTTGATATAATAATACTCCGTCAAATTCTGATTCGAATTCTTGGATTGCTTTATCTGTTTCGATTTCTGCTAAGATATCACCCTCAGCAACTTTATCTCCTACATTTTTGTGCCATTTTACAACAGTTCCTTCTTCCATTGTATCGCTTAAGCGAGGCATTGTAATAATTTCTGCCATGGTTTTTAGTTGTTTTCGATTTTATCTAAGAATGGATAATTTTCTTCTGAATAGATATAATCATACATTACGTGTTCTTCTGGATAGTTAGAGTTTTCTGCAAATTCTGCACATTCTTCTACCATCACTTTTACTTCATCAATAATTGCATCTAATTGTTCTTTAGTTGCCCAATTGTTTACTAAGATATGATTCTCAACATTCAAGATTGGATCTTCTTGTTTGTACTCTTCCACCTCTTCTTTTGTACGATAAGGCTCAGCATCAGACATAGAGTGACCTCTATAACGATATGTACGTACATCTAAGAAAGTTGGTCCATCTCCACGACGCGCTCTTTCAATAGCTTCGTAAGCTGCTTCTGCAACTTTTACAGGATCCATACCATCTACAGGCATACAAGGCATTTCGTATCCTAAACCTAATTTCCAAATATCTTCGTGGTTAGCAGTACGAGAAACAGAAGTTCCCATAGCGTATTGATTGTTTTCGCAAACAAAAACAACTGGTAATTTCCAGTTCATCGCCATATTAAATGTTTCATGTAATGTCCCTTGACGAGTTGCGCCATCTCCCATTAAACAGATTGTAACACCATCGCGGTTGAAGAATTTATCACCAAAAGCAATTCCTGCTCCTAATGGAATTTGTCCACCAACGATTCCGTGTCCACCATAAAAATTATGTTCTTTACTGAAAACGTGCATAGATCCTCCTAAACCATGAGAAGTTCCTGTTTCTTTACCACATAATTCAGCCAAAATACGTTTTGGATCTACACCCAAAGCCATAGGCCAAACGTGACAACGATAAGCAGTAATCACATGATCTACACCAGGTTTCATTGCATGAATAAAACCAGCTGGTAAAGCTTCTTGTCCATTGTATAAATGTAAGAAACCTCTAATTTTTTGCTTTAAATATAATGAACGACACTTATCTTCGAAGCGACGCCAAAAAGTCATATCACGATACCATTGTAGGTACGTTTCTTGCGTTAATTTTTCCATAATTGCACAATTCCGTTGGAACAAATTTAAACTAATCTATTTAGTGTACAAAATTGCTACCCTAAAAATTCATCAGTAAAATGCAATGGAAGCAAATCTTTAGCAGAATTTATCACCAAAACATCACCTTCTTTTCCAGATAAAATAATTTCGATTGGTTGCGATTGTTTCTTTTCAATCTCTAAAATATATTGACGACACATCCCGCATGGAGGCAATGGATAATTGACATTTGGCGTAGAAACAGCCAATTTTTCAATCTTAATATTTGGGAAGTTTGCATTTACATAAGCCAATAAACCTCTTTCGGCACAAGTCCCGACTGGATACGAAGCATTTTCTTGATTTGAACTCGAAAAAATTTCTCCATTTTCTAATTGAACAGATGCACCAACATTGAAATTAGAATAAGGCGCATATGCATTCAACGAAATATCATAAGCCTCTTCTACTACTTTTTTTTGTTCTGCTGCAAGCTCAGATTTACTCTCGAATCGTTCAAATTCAAAAGAATATTTTTCTTTTTTCATATAGAATTTACACCAAAGTGTATTATTTAATTAATTATTAAATACTTAAATCCTCTCAGCTATTTTATTCAATAGAAAAAGGAAGTAAATTTATAAAAAAATATTTTATGTTAGTGAAAATTTTTGCAAGTGCTATTTTCGGAGTTTCCGCAAAAACAATTATTGTGGAAGTTAATATTGATCAAGGTGTCGGGTATCATTTGGTTGGTTTGCCCGATAGCGCAATAAAAGAAAGTAATTTTAGGATAAATGCTGCACTAAAAAATTCTAATTTGAAATTACCTGGTAAAAAAATCACGATTAATATGGCGCCAGCAGATTTACAAAAAGAAGGTTCTGCCTATGATTTACCAATCGCAATTGGAATTTTAGCAGCTTCGGAGCAAGTAAATTCTGAACAACTCCATAAATTTATAATGATGGGCGAATTATCGCTAGATGGTTCACTTCGACCTATAAAAGGTGCATTGCCGATTGCAATACAAGCAAAAGAAGAAGGTTTCGAAGGAATTATTTTACCCAAACAAAATGCAGACGAAGCAGCTGTTGTAGAAGGAATCGATGTTTTTGCGGTTAATAACATCAGAGAAGTTGTTGATTATTTTAACGAAGAAATCATTTTACAACCTCATCAAGTTAATTTAGATGATTATTTTTTTAGTGAAATGAATAATTATCCTTTCGATTTTGCTGATGTAAAAGGTCAAGAAAATGTAAAACGTGCGATGGAAATCGCTGCTGCAGGAGGACATAACATTATTTTGATCGGTCCTCCAGGAAGTGGAAAAACAATGTTAGCCAAACGAATTGCTTCAATTCTTCCGAAAATGACCGTACAAGAAGCGCTCGAAACAACAAAAATTCATAGCGTTGCTGGAAAATTATCTAACAAATCATTAATTGTAAGTCGTCCTTTTTCTAGTCCACATCATTCTATATCGGATGTCGCCTTAGTCGGCGGTGGTTCTTATCCACAACCTGGAGAAATTTCTTTGGCGCATAATGGTGTTTTGTTTTTGGATGAATTACCCGAATTTAAGCGAACTGTTTTAGAAGTTATGCGTCAACCTTTGGAAGATCGAGAAGTCACAATTTCGAGGGCAAAATTCACTGTGAATTATCCTGCGAGTTTTATGTTAGTAGCTTCTATGAATCCAAGTCCGAGCGGTTATTTTATGGATGATCCAAACAACACTTCCTCTTTAGCGGAAATGCAACGTTATATGAATAAAATTTCTGGACCACTTTTGGACCGAATTGATTTACATATCGAAGTGAATCCTGTTCCGTTTGATGATTTGTCGCAAGAACGTCGTGGCGAAAAAAGTGCTGTGATTCGTGAACGTGTCATTAATGCAAGAAATATCCAGACCAAACGATTTGAAAATACAAAAGTCCATTACAACTCGCAAATGGGACCAAAAGAGTTGGATACTTTTTGTGATTTAGATGATCATTCGAAGCATTTAATCAAAGTTGTTATGGAAAAATTAAATCTTTCTGCTCGTGCGTATGATCGAATTATTAGGGTTGGACGAACAATTGCAGATTTAGATAATTCTGAAACTATTCTTTCAAAACATATTAGTGAAGCTATTCAGTATAGAAGTTTGGATCGAAATCAGTGGATGTGAGTTTAATTGTTAATGATAAATTATGCGTTATGCAAAAAAAAGGAATCTCTTTCAAGATTCCTTTTCCATTTACTAAAATTCAAATTCACCAACCAAAATTCCTTCGCCGCTAGAATTTGGCTTGTTATTCTGGAAAGTAATCATTTTCTTCATTTGTTTTCCTGAGCTATACATCAAGTAAATCTCTGCCGAAATAGTTGTTGGCCCAGAAATACTCATTTGTCTTTCTCCGAAAAAATTCGTTTCTATTTTATATTTTCCTTTGATCGCTTTTTTTAACATAAATTGTTCTGGTCCGAAACCTTGCGTCACATCCTCGCTCATTCGTCCACCAATCGCAGTTGTACGATGTCCGTAGAAACATTTTTCGCCATTTGGATCCGTCACCCACAAATCAATATCTGTCATATCTTTGTTCCAATTCATCACCACACGAATATCAACCGGAATATCAACAATGATATCTTTATTAATTTTCGATAAATTCAATTCTTTTCGATGAAGCGAAATCAAATTATTAACTTCAGGCACAATAATCTCCGTAATATCGCGATCTCGTGTCGTTATTTCTACTGAATAATCATTCGTTAATACTTTATACAGATATTCTAAAGCCGATTGATATTGCTCATTGTCTTGTAACGCCAAGGCATAATCACGATAACTTTGTGCATCAAAAGGTCGCCATTCTAATACTTTTTTCGTGATAAATAATTCGGTTTGATATTCCTCAATTTCTTTCAATTTATATGCTAACATTTTATACAATTCAGCATCTTCTAAACCTAGATCTGCAATCGAGCTTAAAATTTTTAATCCAGTTTCTCTTTCCTTTTTCTGAAAGAAAAATGTTGCCACATCAAAATAATACGCAGGTGTTTCAGCATAATCATTTCTCAAATCTAAATAAGTTTGATATGGATTTTTAGACGCTTCTATCAACTTCATGTATTCTTTATCCGATTTTACATTGACTATTTTAATTTCCGGAACCGAAGCTGATGATTCATCCTTCATTTTTTTATCTGCAACAAAATTAGCCGAAGCATAACCTAAACTTCTCGATTCTCTTCTCACTCCATTTGCTGTAACTACCATAGCTTGTTCTGCACTAGATTCCATCTCCATTACAGCTGTTGTTCTAGGCTCTGGCATTACCATATTCACTTGTACAGTCTCTTCTAAATAAGTTGTAGAATCCCCAACAGGTTTTGGATATTTTGGTTTTATATATTTAAAATCTTTCTTCCACCATTCTTTCAATTCCTTTGCTTTCGCAATTGCATTTTTCAACAAATCAGCTTTTCGAGTTTCATTTTGTTCAAAACCTTGTTTCGATAATCTATTAAATTCATTTTGCAATTCCGCTGGTGGATTGATTTTATATTTCACATAATCCGAAACATTTTCCAAAACAATCAAACTTGTGTTCGACGTCACAATCGAAAATTGTTTCCCAATTTCTTCTATCTCTGTTTTATTTTGCTCTGGATTCAATTCCAAATAATTCACTTTACTCTGCGCCCAAATTTTACTGATTTCAAGATTTTGAGTTGCTTTACTCAAATCCAATTCTTTGTTGAATTCCACTTTTCCATTTCGTCCAAACATCATCGTTAATTTTGCATTTGGATACTGAGAAATTCCCGCAATCGAAATTCCATTGTTCACATCATTTATCGAAATTGGATAAACTTCTCCCGCTGTATTGTTGATAATTCCTAAGAATTGAACCGAACTTTCATTGATTTGTTTGAACGCATTTTCTACAGAATTTTCATTTAGATTGATAAATTTTCCTCCAACTTTTTGCGCAATCATTTTCAAAACGCCATAATTAGAAGTCGGCGAAGACGCAATTGTATAGAAAGGTTTATCGATATTAAATATATTCGAGCCAAAAGACGAAATTCCATCCGAAAACAAAAGATATTCGTCTGCTTTCAGATTTGTTGGAAGAATTTTCGCATAATTTGTTCCTCCATCATACGTCACATTTTCCAAATATTTTTTCAATTCTGACCAATCACCATTTTTAATTTGAAAAAATCTCGATTTTTCCAAAGAAAAATTCAATAACGAAACTTCAATATTTAGATTTTTTTGTTGAGAAATAATTTTATCTAAAAATTCTAACTCTTTTTGATGATTTCGTTTCAAACCACTCAACGAATTATCCCAGATAATTCCAATATTTTTTGACCAAACTTTTGGTTGAGATTTTGCATCAACCAATAAATTCGCATAAAAATAAACCGAACCATCTACATTTTTCTGAACAAAAGATTCTACATTATTCGGCGATTTCGGAAGATTAATAATCAATGATTTTTTAGGTGTAAAATCTGTTTTCGACAAATTTGCTTCATATATATTACTATTTTCCGAAAAATTGAACGAACCATCTGGCGTTTCAATCAATTGTGGTTTTCCAGCAGCATTGTACACTTTTGTTGTCAAATTAAACTTCGCAATTTTTTTCGAAGAATCTAACGGCAAATGATATTGATACGACGATTTATCCAATTTTAATTCTTGGTAATACGATAACTGAATCGTACGTGAACCTTTTGCTGGAATCGGAGAAATACGAGTTCGAAAATTATTTCCTTCTACTTTTTCGATGATTCCAGGGTCGATATTTTGCTTCTGAATAATTTCGAAAACCTCAACCGCACGCACTTTTGTAACAGGAACTGCATTTCGCAATTTTCCATTAATATCAATTGCATATCCACTAACAGTCGTGTTTTCGGGCAAAGGGAAAACTAAATTCCCTTCAAGATTTCGACTTGATGAATTTGTAAAAACTAAAGTTGTTGTCGTTTTGGCCAAATTTCCAAAAATCTCAACTTGCACATCCATCGATTGCAAACTCACAGAATTTTCGTCTGGGCGTTCACCAATTTCGATACGCGGAAATCCGATTCGAATATCTTGCGCATTTATTTTTGTAGAAAAAAACATTCCAACAAAAACAAAGAAAAAAGAAAATAACTTTTTCATATTGTTTGATTTGTAAGTTAGATGCAACAAATTACAAAAAGGTTGGTTGATGTGAAAAAGTTTTAAGTGTTGAGTTGTTAGTTATAAGTTTATTTCAGATTTCCCCTTTTGTCAGAATCACATTTACTTGATTCGCATTATCAAAATTATCTTTCTGATTTCTATGACAAAA
>NZ_DEVJ01000013.1:0-10608 GCF_002362875.1 Empedobacter sp. UBA3239
CAACTTTTGATACTGATCCAAAATAATTAATATATTAACATTTAAAAATTAAAACTAAAAAAACCTCAATCAAATGATTGAGGTTTTAAGCAGTGGTGCCTCCAGGAATCGAACCAGGGACACAAGGATTTTCAGTCCTTTGCTCTACCAACTGAGCTAAGGCACCGCCTTAATTGTGATGCAAATATAGAGCGAAAATCTGTTCTACCAAACATTATTTAAAATATTTTTTAGACGAAAAAGCTATCTTGTTCATTTACCGAGAAATAAATTTTAAAATATTTTTATCTTTGCAAAAAAAGAGCGGTTTTAATATTTTAATAGAGATTTAACAACTCATTTTTGCAATCTAATTTTTACAATTCGCAACAAATCATCATATTTGCGTCTTAGAATTCTATTATACATTCATAATGAAGTGGATTATTTGTAGTTTATCACTATTTAGCGTGGTAACAATAAAAGCTCAGTCAATATCAGTTTCACCTTATTCGGCATACGGAGTAGGGGAGCAATTGTTTGATAATAATACTGAACAAGCTGGTATGGGCGGTATCTCAACGGTTCCTACGAATCCTTTTGGACAAAGTGCGAATTTTTCGAATCCGGCGGCAAACCAAAACTTGCGTATGACAACTTTCAATGCAAGTGGAAGTGGAACTAATTATAATTTCAAATCTGGAACAGATAAGGAAAACGCAGGTCGTTTCAATGTTTCTAATATTTCATTGGCTTTTCCAGTTGGTGAAAAAGGAAGTTTCGGAGTTGGTTTTCAACCTTACACAGCGTTGGGATATGATATTATGAATACTTCTGAGAAAAATAATATCAAACAAACTGTACAAATGAAAGGTGATGGAGGGTTAAATAGTCTTCATGCTTTTTATTCAAGAAATCTTTCAAAAGGATTTTCTTTAGGTTTGCGTGTTAATTATCTTTTCGGAGAGTTGCAACGTAATGAGATTTTAGCTGTAGATGGAGCAAGTTTAGCTGTAGATTATAGCGATAAATCGAACTATCGTGGTGCTCAATTTACGTTGGGATCTATGTATACAAAGAAAATTGGAAAAAATAACAATTTAAACATTGGGGCTACTTATACATTAGGAACTAAGTTAAGAACTGATGTTACAGATCTTACAACTTCTTACACATATATTGGAACAGCACAATCTTCTGTAGATACAATTTCTATTATTAGAATTGATAATGGAAAAACTAAGATTCCACAACAATTTACTTTAGGAGCATCTTATTCTAAAGATAATACGTGGTCATTAGCTGTAGAAGCAAAGTATAATAATTGGAAAGATTTCTCTCAACCATTAGAAGGTCAAAATACAACAATGTCTTCTGCGGTAGATTACAAAAATAATGTACGTTTGGCTGTTGGTGGATATTGGATTCCAGATTATAACAGTTACAAAAGTTATTTTAATCGTGTAACGTATCGTGCTGGTATGTATTATCAATCAGCTCAATACTCTATTCACGGAACAGATATTGACGCTTATGGAGCAACTTTAGGTTTTGGATTTCCAATCGGAAAACAAAATGATGGTTCTATGATGAATATTTCATTAGAGTACGGACAAAAAGGAAAAACAGCAAACAACTTAATTAAAGAAAATTATTTCGGAGTTAAAGTTGGATTTGATATTAACGATATTTGGTTTAGAAAAAGAGTTATTGACTAATTTTGGACAAACAAAAATTGTATAAAAAAGCAAACGAAAAAGTTTTAATTAAATCAACTCTTGTATTTGGTGTGATTAGCGTTTTCGTTTTGCTTTTTTCTTGTAAAAAAGAACTTCCTCCTATCAGTAAAAAGAAGGTAGAATTCCCAACACGCACACTTATCAATGCAAATATTATTAACAAAGATTCGGGAAGAATTTCTGGTAATTTGCGTTCGCCATTAATCGAAGAATATACAACGGTAGATTCTCCTTACACGATTTTTAGAAAAGGTTTAAACCTTGATTTTTATCAAAAAGGAAGCGTAAAACCAGGTTATTTTCAAGCAGATTGGGCGAAGTTGAGTGATGTAACGGGATTGTATGAAGGTAGAGGAAACGTAATTATCGTAAATGAAAAAGGTGATTCGTTGAAAAGCGAACAATTATTTTGGAATAAGAAAAATAAAACAGTTTATACATCGAAAGAAGTTTACTTAATTAGCAAGGAAGGCGATTCGTTAACAGCGAAAAACGGTTTGCAAGCTACTGACGATTTAGAAACCTATACTTTATTCAATAATCAAGGATTTAAGTATGTTGATGATAATCAAAAATTCTAAAGAGCGTTAAAAAAATTAACAAAAAAGCGTATACTTGTCGCTTCTTCTATTTTATTATTCAATGTATTGTCGTATTTTCGCCACCTATTATAGAAATAACATTAAAATAAAACAATGGCAGTTTTAGGAGAAATTCGTAAAAAAACTTGGCTGATCTTCGTGGTAATCGGAGTTGCAATGTTAGCTTTCGTTGCAGGAGATTTATTCGGAGAGAATTCAAAAATAAAACAATTATTTACTGGAGATCCGTCTGTAGTTGGTACAGTGAACGGAGAACCTATTGGTATTGCAGAATATCAGAGTGCGTACGATCAAACACAAAAGATGTACGAAAATCAAGGTCAAACTGCAACTCCAAATCAAATTGCTCAACAAACTTGGAACAGCTTAGTTAGTCAGAAAGTGTTGAAACAACATGCTGAAAAATTAGGTTTAAAAGTTTCTGATGATGAATTTTGGAGCTATACAGCTCAAAACTTCGGAATGACATCTGGTGCAGAAGCACAACAACAGATTGCTCAATTAGAAGCAAATGCGGCATCAAGTCCAGAAGCACAACAACAATATAGAGGTTGGTTGCAAACTGCTGAACAAATAAAATTACAGATTTTATCTCAAAAATATTTTGGTTATGTAATGGCTGGAACAGCGGTTACAGGTAAAGAAGCGGATATTCAACAAGGATACAATATTTCGAATGCAAATATTCAGTATGCATTTGTTGATTATGCAACTTTGGCTAAAAAATTAAATGTAAAAGTAACAGACGAAGAAATTTCTGCTTACGAAGCGAAATATCCAAAATTGTTCAAAGCAGAAGGTTTAGTAAAATTAAGTTACACTTATTTCCCTGCTGGAGCTTCAACTGCTGATGACGCTGTTGCTTTAGCAAACATCAAAAAGTATCTGTCAACTCAAATTGTTCATGACGAAGTAAACAATGTTACAGATACAATTGCAGCATTTGGTTCTGCAAAAAGTGATTCGGTTTATGTGACTCAAAATTCTGAGAAACCATTTATTCCAAATTATTTTACAAAAGCAGAATTAGAACAAGCTCAATTAGGGCCAGAAGCAACAAACTTCTTGAAAACTGCAACAGTTGGACAAATTGGTGGACCTTTCAAAATTGGAAATACATATCAATTATATAAACTTTCGAAATCGAAAGAAGTAAAAGATTCTGTAAAATCTAGTCATATCTTAGTTTCTTACACAGGAAGCGCTGCTGGAAACGGAGTAAAACGTACAAAAGACGAAGCAAAAAAATTAGCTGAACAAATTTTAGCTGAAGTAAAAGCTAATCCAGCTTCTTTTGGAGAAGTTGCTTCAACAAAATCGGATGATAAATCATCTGCTGTACAAAAAGGAAGCATTGGTTGGGTTGGAAAAAACAATCAATTAGACCAAACTTATAACGGATTTATTTTCTCTAAACCAGTTGGGACTGTTGATTTGGTAGAATCTCAATTCGGATATCACATTATCAAAGTTGATGATGCGAAAAACAAAACAGCTTATCAAGTTGCAAACATTGTAAAAACAATTGAGCCTTCTAAAGCGACAACAGAAAAAGCATTTACAAATGCAAGAACGTATGTTCAGAATGTTGAAGGAAAATCATTGAATGATTTCAAAAATACTGCGAAAAAAGGTGGTTATTTAAATAATACAACAGAAGGTATTGGGCGTTATGCTGCGATTGGTCAAGATATTCCAAACGATCAGGACGGAGATATCTTAAAATGGGCTTTTGACAAGAAAACAGATAAAGGAGCAACAAACTTGTTTACATCTTCTACAGGAGATTACATCGTTGTTCATTTAGTTGAAAAATTTGACAAAGGTTTGGCGCATCCAAGTGTTGTTCGTCAATATGTAGAGCCAGTTTTGATGCACGAAAAAGTTGCTAAATTGGTTGACGAGCAAGTTGCGAATGGTGGATTGAATGCTTTTGCTTCTAAATTTGGAGCGAAAAAAGGAAATGCTACGGTTAACTTCTCTAATTCTAATTTAACTGGAATTGGTTTAGAGCCTAAAGTTGTAGGTGCTGCGTTTGGTGTAAAACCAAATCAATCTTCTAAAGCGATTGCTGGAAATGCTGGAGTTTTCTACATTATTCCTTCAAACCAACAAATTCAAAAGAATCAAAAAGGTTCAATGATTTTGGATAATTTAAACCGTCAATTACAAGGACGTTTCCAACAAACATTGTTACAATCATTGATTCAAGCTGCTGATGTGGTTGATAACCGCGATAGGGCTTTACGTTAAGATTTAAAAATTTCTTACAATAAAAAACTCCCAAACTATAAAGTTTGGGAGTTTTTGGTTTATTTAATTTGAGCTTTTATTAAGTCAAACTTTTCTTCTAAAAGTAGTTTGTATAATTCTTTAACTTCATTCCAGTCTTTAGCTTTATACTTAATACCTATTTCATCAAATGTTATAATTAAATCTAATGATTTTGAAGTCTCTATAACATTTTCAAAATCATCATCAGAAATTACCGAAACCCAAAATACGCCATGTTCATCATCTGTTTCATTAATTTCTATTATAGCTTTCTCAATATCAGAAAATACAATATTATCTTTATTATAGCCTCCTAAGTATTGGATGTAGTTTTCAATCATACAAATTAGTTTTTACTTATCAAAACCATTCGGATATTCGCCTTTTACAAGCTTTATTTTCGCTTCTACAGCTTTTTGTAAATCTTCTTGATATTTGATTAATCTTTCTTGTAAAGTAGGATTAGTCGCACCTAAAATACGCGCTGCCAAAATCCCTGCATTCTTCGCCGCATTCACTGCAACTGTAGCAACTGGAATACCATTTGGCATTTGTAAAATAGATAAAATAGAATCCCAACCGTCAATAGAATTTGACGATTTAATAGGAACACCAACAACAGGAAGAGGCGTAATAGATGCAACCATTCCTGGTAAATGCGCAGCACCTCCTGCACCAGCAATAATAACATTTATTCCACGTTCGTGCGCTGTTTTTGCATAATCAAACATACGTTGTGGCGTACGATGTGCCGAAACAATTGTTAATTCGAAAGGGATATTTAATTCTGTTAATAGATCAGCAGCTTGTTTCATGATAGGCAAATCGCTATCACTTCCCATTATAATTCCTACCATAGTTGTTACTTTTTTGCTACGACTTTCACCGTTGCATTAACTTGTTTTATGTTTTGTTTTAATTGTTCTAAATCATCATTCACCAATGTAACGTGTCCCATTTTTCGACCTGGTTTTGTGATAGTTTTTGCGTACCAATGCAAAAATGTTCCTGGAATCGTCAATAATTCTTCAATATTTTCGATTTCTGCTTGTCCAGTTTGTCCTTCAGCACCAATCAAATTGACCATTGCAGAAGTTGTAAACAATTTTGTAGAACCAAGTGGCAATTGCATTAAGGTTCTTAACATTTGATCGAATTGTGATGAATAAGCAGCTTCAATTGTTGAATGTCCAGAATTGTGAACACGAGAAGCGGTTTCGTTTACCCAAATCGATTGATCTTTGTTCAAGAATAATTCAACTGCGAAAACTCCTGGAGATTTCAATGCTTTTACAACATCACGCGCAATTTGTTCAGCTCGATCAGTGATTTCTTTCGGAAGTGTAGAAGGCATCAATAAATAATCTAACAAATTATATTCTTCGTTGATGACAAATTCTACGGTAGGATAAGTGACAATATTTCCTAAATGATCAGCAACCGTAACAACCGCAATTTCACGATCCAAATCGGCTGGCGTTTCAAAAATCGAAGGAGCTTGAAGCATTTTGTCTAAATCAGCTTCAGATTTTAGGAATTGAACACCTTTTCCATCATAACCATCTTTTCGAGATTTTTGAAAAATCGGATAATTGATATCTTGTTTTGATTTTAAATCTTCCCAATTATCTAATCCAAAATAAGGCGCAGTCGGAATATTATTATTGAAATAAAATTCTTTTTGAATTCCTTTGTCTTGAATAATAGCTAAAGCTTCAGGATCTGGAACAATGCGTTTTCCGATTGATTTTAGATAACGTAATGCTTCAACATTTACGTGTTCAATTTCAATCCCGATTGCATCTAAATCTTTTCCAAATGCAACAACCGTTTCATAATCTTTGAAATCGCCTTGTACAAAATGATGCGCATGTGGCCCGCAAGGTGCATCAGCAGCTGGATCTAAAATACTAATCTCGCAAGGATATTGCAATGCATTTTGCAAAAACATATACCCCAATTGTCCTCCTCCTAAAATTCCGATTTTTATCATATTGCGAAGTTAATGAATAATATAATTTCTATTTTTACGAGAACAAAAAAAGTATTGACGAGATGTTAACAAAATGGAGCAGAGTTTTATTCTTTGTATTTGTAGGAATTTATTTAACAAGTAAAAGTTTTTATCAATATTTCGTCTTCGATATGTTGGCACAATATTCTATTTATGCGTTGATTATTGCCTTTTTCTTGTGTTTGATTTACAATTATTCGATTCGAAAAGAAGAAAAGAAAAATATTTTATGGTTGATTCCGCTTGTAGCAATTCCAATTATTACGTATAAAAACTTAGGAAATTTCTATTTTGGAGAAAATGCAAAAGGAGAAAAATCTAATTTTAAAATTACGTCAATCAATATTTTTTCTCAAAATGAAGAGTTTCAACACTTGAAAAAATATTTAAGTAAAGATAAAAATGATGTAATTGTTTTACAAGAATTAACGCCTGCTTGGCAAAAACATGTAGAGTTTATCCGAAAAGAATATCCATATTATAAAGAAGAAGTAAGAAATAACAATTTTGGAATTGCGATTTATTCTAAAATTCCATTCTCTAAAGTATCAACAAAAAATTATATTGATGAAATGCATCCTTCTATTTTAGCGGAAATTATTGTAGACGCTAAACCATTAAGCATTTTGGTAACGCATCCTGTTCCGCCTTTACCAAATCAGGCGCGTTTTGAAAGACGAAATAAACAATACGAATTGATGAAGCAGGAAATTGATGCTTTACCGAATGAAAATATCATTTTAGTTGGAGATTTGAATTCAACAGTTTATTCACCGAATTTCAAATTGGTGCAATCGGATAAAATGAAAGATGCGCGCTCTGGTTTTGGATTGAATAATTCTTGGAATGCTTTTATTCCAATTTTCCGTACAAATATTGACCAATGTTGGGTTTCAAAGAAAATAAAAGTGACCAATTTTTATCGTGGAGATGACATAAAATCGGATCATTTTCCGATTGTTGCAGAACTGAAAATAGATTAAGAATTTGGGTTAATTTTTAAATTTCAAAAAAAAGATTACCTTTGAAGTTCAATCGAAAGGGGTGCTTCTTTAAGAGGCTGAGATTATACCCAAAGAACCTGGGCAGGTAATGCTGCTAAGGGAACTGGTACTTCACCAAATTACATTCGCCCGTAAATTATAAAAGTGTAAGATGGCTCCTTTCATAATATTTTTTAAAATTAATTATGAAAAGGTCGATTTTTTTATTGTCATTATTTGGTGCATCTATTCTTTATGCACAAGAAAAAGATTCTATTCAAAAAGAAGAAATTCAATTAGGAGAAGTTTCAATTGTCGAAAAACTTCCGATTACAGTTGAAAAGGTAACTGATAAAATGTTACAAAAGAAGAATTTGGGACAAGATGTTCCAACTTTGTTAAATTCTGCTACGTCTGTTTCTATAACTTCCGATACAGGAACAGGAATTGGTTATTCGTCTATCAAAATTCGTGGACTTAATGAACAATCAATCAACGTTACATTAAATGGAATTCCGCTTAATAATCCTGAGTCTCAAGGTGTTTTTTGGGTGAATATGCCAGACTTGGCTTCATCTACAAGCTCTATGATAATTCAGAGAGGAGTTGGAACTTCATCAAACGGGATGGCTTCTTTTGGAGCAAGTGTTAATATCGAATCTCAAAATCCGTCTACCGTTCCTTTTGCAGAAGCAAATGTTTCTTTCGGAAATTATAAAACGCAAAAATATACAGTTCAGGCTGGTACGGGAAAAATACTAAATAATAAGTTGAGTATTGATGGACGTTTTTCTAAGATAAATTCGGATGGATATGTAGACAGATCTTGGTCAGATTTAATCTCTTATGATTTTACTGCCTTATATGAATTGAATGAAAAAACAAAGTTTAGATTTCAGAATATGTTTGGAAAAGAACAAACGTATCAGGCATGGAGTGGTGTAGATGCTGAAACTTTAAAAAAAGATAGAACATATAATTTTGAAGGAGAAATTTTAGACGAAAATGGAAAAGTTGAAGGTTTTTATAAAAATCACACCGATAATTACCGTCAAAATCATTATTTTCTTTCGTGGTTACAAGATTTTGGGAATAATTGGAAATCAAATTTAACACTTCATTACACAAAAGGTAAAGGTTATTACGAGAGCTATAAAAATAATCGCAGTTTGAAACGTTATAAATTGGATTATTTAACTTCAGAAAAAAGAAATTTAATTAATCGTGAATATCTTGATAATGATTTTTATGGTTTTAATCTTGAAGTTGAAAATCAACGTCTAAATGATTTTAAAGTATTTTTCGGATTATCTGCAAACGAATATGATGGCGATCATTATGGAAATGTCTTATGGGTAAAAGGCACAGATTTTAAGGATAAAGATTTCAAATATTACAACAATCGTTCTGTGAAAAAGCAATTGGCTGCTTATGCAAAAGTATTGTATCAATTGAATAAATTTGAATTGTTTGGTGATTTGCAATACCGTTATGTTGAATATGATGCGAAATATTTGCCAAATGGGAAAAATGATGAGGAAGATTTCAGACCATTTTCGGATACATTCAATTTTGTGAATCCGAAAGCTGGGATAAATTTTAAAATCAATTCTTCAAATGTATTGTATGCTTCTTATGGTATTTCACATCGTGAGCCTTTGAGAAATGATTATGTAGATTCTAAATCTAAACCAAAAGAAGAATTTCTACAAGATTATGAATTTGGTTATAGAAAAGTAGGACAACTTTCTTTGAATGCAAATTTGTATTATATGGACTACCAGAATCAGTTGGTTGCAACAGGAGAGTTAAATGAAGTAGGTGCAAGAAAGCGTGTTAACTCTGGAAATAGCTATAGAAGAGGAATAGAGTTGGATGCGAATTATAAAGTTATTCCGAATCACTTGAATATTTTTGGAAATTTAACTTTAAGTCAAAATAGAAATATAAATTACGAAGAGGAGGTTTGGGATGAAAAAGGAATTTCTTCTATAAAAAATTATGGAAAAACAAAAATTTCGCTTTCACCAGATGTGATTTCTGCTTTCGGTTTTGAAGCTGTTCCTTTCAAAAATGTATTGATTAATTTGACGAATAAGTATGTTGGTGAACAATATTTATCAAATACAGAACCAGCAGATGGTAAATTAGATAGTTATTTGGTTTCGGATCTTTTGATTCGATATTCGACAAAAGTAAAAGGAATTAAAAACCTTGAATTTTCGTTCTTGATTAATAACTTATTTGATGTAGAATACGAATCAAACGGTTATTATTATGGAGGAGGATATTATTTTCCACAAGCCGGAATTAATGTTTTGGGCGGAGTTGGAATTCGTTTGTAGTAGTTTTCTTTTAATAGTTATTGTTTTTTTTAGATAATAATTATATTTTTCTTAATTAACAATGTAAATTTAAATAATATGAAAAAATTATTGTCTTTTAACAATAGGAGCTTTATCATTGAACTTCTTTAGTTGTAAAGATGATGATGACTCAAGAAAATCTTTAGATGATAAAATTGTCGGAATCTGCAAACTTGAAAAAACAGTTTATCAGGAGACAGGTACACCAGATGAAGTAGAATATCCTGATGATTGTGCTAAAAAGTCTACAACAACTTTTAATAAACACAATACTTATAAAAGTGATGAGTATTATACCGATTATCAAACTGATAAATGTATCAATGAGGTTTATGGAGGTATATATAAAATAGAAAAAGGAAACTTACACATAATAGATGACGAAACTATTTTTAAAATTCAAGAAATTTCATCTAATAAAATGGTTTTACTTCTTGAAGAAGATGTAGATTTAGATGAGAAAGTTGATTCTAAAGTTATTGTTACTTTTATAAAATAAAAAAGCTCAATAATTTAACACTACCCCCAAAAAGTTAGAAACAATTTGGGGGTATTTTTATAAAAAGAAGAGTAAAATATGATTTTGCATTTAAATTAAATATCTAAAGAAGGAGATAAAACAATATATTTACTAACCCGTTGTGCATTTTA
>NZ_DEVJ01000077.1:0-36349 GCF_002362875.1 Empedobacter sp. UBA3239
TTTTTTCAGGACGTTACACTATTTTGATTACTTAATTGCAGCTAAAGCATGTGTGTAATCTGGTTCTTGTCCAATTTCAGGAACTTGTTCTGCATAAGCAACTTCTCCATTTGGATCAATTACTACAACTGCGCGAGATAATAATCCATTTAATGGTCCATCAACCATTTTTACACCATAAGCATTTGCGAATTCTTCATTTTTGAAATCAGATAAAGTGACTACATTATCCAAACCTTCGGCAGCACAAAAACGAGATAAAGCGAAAGGTAAATCTTTCGAAATACATAACACAACTGTATTTGCAGCAGAAGAGACTTCTTTGTTAAAAGTTCGTACAGATTGCGCACAAACACCAGTGTCAACACTTGGGAAAATATTTAAAACAACATTTTTCCCAGCATAATCAGCCAATGTTTTGTCGCTTAAATCGCCTGCTGTTAAAGCAAAACTTGGGGCTTTTTCACCAACTGTTGGTAAATCTCCGCCTGTATGAATAGGATTTCCTTTGAATGTAATTTCAGCCATAATTTTTTGTTTTATTCTAGATTTTTAATGATTAAAAGTAACAAAATTCTACGGAGAAAAAAGTATCTTCGCAACAATAAATTGTTACATTACAAATAACACACAAATATTATGCAACTTTCAAAGCGTTTACAGAATTTGAAACCATCTGCAACTATTGCAATGTCTGCGAAAGCAAGAGAATTAAAATCACAAGGAATCGATGTGATTAGTTTAAGTATTGGAGAACCAGATTTCAATACACCAGATTTTATCAAGGAGGCAGCTAAAAAAGCTATCGACGAAAATTATTCAGGATATCCTCCAATTGCAGGGTATGCAGATTTGAAGGAAACAATTTGTAAGAAGTTTAAACGTGATAACAATATTGAATATACAGCAAATCAAGTTGTTGTTTCTACTGGAGCAAAACAATCTATTTATAATGTTTTACAAGCAATTGTAGATGAAGGAACTGAAGTGATTATTCCAACACCTTATTGGGTTTCTTATTCAGATATCGTAGAATTATCAGGAGGAACGCCAGTTTTTGTAGAAGGAACTTTAGAAGCTGATTTCAAAATTACACCAGCACAGTTAGAAGCTGCAATTACAGATAAAACTCGTGCAATTATTTATTCATCTCCTTGTAATCCGTCAGGATCAGTTTACACAAGAGAAGAATTGAAAGGTTTAGCTGAGGTTTTAGCAAAATATCCAGATGTGATTATTATTTCGGACGAGATTTATGAGCACATTGTTTACGGAGAAAAAAATGTTTCGATAGCATCTTTCCCAGAAGTTTATAACCAAACGGTAACAATTAACGGATTAGCAAAAGCTTTTGCGATGACAGGATGGAGAATCGGTTTCATTGGAGCGCCAGCTTGGTTAGCAAAAGCATGCGAAACATTACAAGGGCAAGTAACTTCGGGAGCAACATCTATCGCGCAACGTGCTGCAATTACGGCTTTAGAAGCAGATCCAAGTTCTGTTCAATACATGGTTGATGCGTTTGCAGAACGTCGTGAATTGATGTTAGGTTGGGCAAGAGAAATTCCAACGTTCAAAGTAAACGAACCAAAAGGAGCTTTCTATTTATTTCCAGATGTTACGGCAACTTTCGGAAATACATACAATGGCGTTACAATTAACAATGCAGATGATTTAGCTTTATATTTATTAGAGCATGCACAAGTTGCAGTTGTTTCTGGTTCGGCTTTCGGGTCTAAAAATTGTATTCGTATCTCGTATGCGGCGTCTGTAGAAGAGTTGAAAGAAGCAATGACACGTATCAAAAATGCTTTAGCGTAAGTAGAAAAATAGATAAAATATCAAAATCCTCAAGTTTAACTTGAGGATTTTTTTGTGGATGATATTTTCTTAAAAAAAATGTGATTTTAATTTTAATGAAATTCAATTGATTAGCCTATTTAAGCGACTTTTTATTGAAAATATTTCAAAAAAGATTTGTTTTAATCGAAAATAACCTCTTATATTTGCACCACTAAAAACAAGGCGAGGTAGCTCAGATGGTTAGAGCGCAGGATTCATAACCCTGAGGTCGGCAGTTCGATTCTGCTCTTCGCTACAAATTCAAAAGACAAATTCATTATCGAATTTGTCTTTTTTATTATCAATAAATATTATTAGACTTCTGATGATAATCATCGATTAATCTTTTCAAATTCATTAAATTTGCATTCAATTTAGTAACGTTCTAAATAAAATTCAAAAAAATGATTCAAACAGATATAGTTATAATCGGAGCTGGACCAACTGGTCTTTTTGCCGTTTTCGAAGCAGGTTTATTAAAAATGAGATGTCATATTATTGATGCACTTCCTCAACCAGGAGGGCAATTGACAGAATTGTATCCAAAAAAACCAATTTTTGATATTCCTGGTTATCCTTCTGTTGGTGCAGGTGAATTGATTGATAACTTAATGGAGCAAATCAAACAATTTGAGCCAGGTTTTACATTGAACGAACAAGCTGCAACAATCGATAAGCAAGAAGACGGAACTTTTATTGTAACAACAAATAAAGGAACGCAAGTGCAAGGAAAAGCGGTTGCGATTGCAGGTGGTCTTGGATCTTTTGAGCCTCGTAAGCCAATTATCGAAAACATCGAAGCGTATGAAGAAAACGGAGTGGAGTATTTTGTAAAAAATCCTGAACTGTTCCGTGATAAAAAAATCGTAATTGCTGGTGGTGGAGATTCTGCTTTGGATTGGTCGATTTTCTTGGCTGATGTGGCTGCGGAAGTTACGTTGGTACACAGAAGAAATGAGTTCCGTGGAGCGTTAGATTCTGTTGATAAAGTAATTGAATTGAAAAAAGCTGGAAAAATTAATTTGGTTACTCCAGCTGAAATTACTGGAATCAAAGGTGAAGGAAAAGTGGAAAGTTTGGTAATTGAAAAAGAAGGTGAAACTTTTGAACTTGAAACAGATTATTTTATTCCATTGTTTGGTCTTTCTCCAAAACTAGGTCCTATTGCAAATTGGGGATTGGAGATTGAGAAAAATGCTATTAAAGTAAATAATGCGTTAGATTATCAAACAAATATCGAAGGAATTTACGCGATTGGAGACGTAAATACTTATCCAGGAAAATTGAAATTGATTTTATGTGGTTTCCATGAAGCAACGTTAATGTGTCAGTCTGTTTACAATAGAATGAATCCTGGGAAAAAATTTGTCTTGAAATACACAACTGTTTCTGGTGTTGATGGTTTCGACGGGACAAGAAAAGAAGCCGAAAAAGCGGTTGTCAAAGCTATTGACTAATTTTAACAAAATAAATAGAAATATTTTTTAAATCTTTTACGTTTTGCGTAAAAGGTTTTTTTTATTCACATTCACAAGGTTCTCTACTTCGTCTTTTGGCTTCATTGTCCCAAAAAGGATAAAATTTTAATCCAAAATAAAAGTTCGCAGAAGTTAATTTTTTCTGTTTAAAAACGATTGGAATTGCATTATCACTGCCCAAAATTAGAGGGCCAATTCTTACATACCCACCAAATGTTATATTTTCATAATCATAGATAGAAAGGGAAGGTCCAATTCCAAATCCATTTTTTTGGATAGTATAAGAAGTTTGTAGCACATTGATACGTTTCAAACTATTCTCGAAAACTGGAATTCGTTGCATCCAATTGAAATTTAAGTAATGATTTTCAATAATTTTTTTACTCAGATTAAGATGTAAACTCGTTGGTAAACCGATCGAAAAATTATTTCCCGTTTTAGATTTTGTTTCATCACCATAAACTTCTTTGCTCAAAAGTCCTAAATATTGATCAACACTTTCAAATTCAACTTCATCTAATTTTGGATTATTACGAATTTGAACTCTTTGCGAGGGATTGTAGAAATGATGGTTATCGCCTCTGAATTTTACTAATCCAACATCTAATAAATTTGCCGAAAATTTGAAATCATATAATTCATCATTCGCTCTTCTGTTCACAAAAGAAATTCCTAAATCTATTCCAACTCCATTTCCTCTATTTCGTAAAACATATTTATCTCGATCAAAATCATAATTGGTAGAATATCCTGCTTTTATATCATAATTTGACGCATAAATATTTGCATCAGGATTGTCGATTGTACTTGTTATAGTTGGTTCAGCTTCTAATTTTATCGCGTTTTTACTTTTGATATACGCGCCATCTAAACCCAAAAGATATTTAATATTTGCCCCAATAATAACTTCAGAAGTATTAGTTGTATACAAATTTGTCGCAACATTTAAGCCTAATTCAGCCCAATTCATTGCATTTGTCTTTGTTGGTTCAAACGCATAATTTTTGGGTTCTATTTCATTCTGATTACTAAAACGAAAATAATTATCTAAATCTTTAATAGAACCTTGTGTACGAAGTCGAGTGAAAATTCCAAGACGATAAGTTTGATTATTAATTTTCTTTTTAAAAGAAATGGAAGGTCCCAGAAGATCATTTTCCAAATGATAAGAAATCGTATTTCTAGTTGCGAAATCTAAAATATTAGAATGCGTTTCTCCTCTTATTCCAGCTTTTATATTTGCTGATTTTGTTTCACCTTTTATTAAACCTAATACGTTTTGATCGGATATGTAAGCGTAATCATTTCTGAATAAAATATCCTCAGAAATAATATTAACATCCCATTTATTCGGGTTAAAATATGAAGTTGTCGGAGAAAAAACACTACCGTTAATCCCGCTATATTGATCATTACTAAAAGATAAAATATTTTGTCCAAACGTAAATCCTGAACAAAAAATAACGGTTAATAGAAGTTTTTTCAAATGATGAAATTTTTATTAAAAATAAGAAAAATCAATTGGAATAAATTACGGTTTTACGTACAGCTCAAAAAAAAGAGTTTCAATTTGAAACCCTTCTTTATAAAATTAAATTTTAATCACCATCAATTAATCTTCCTAAACCTCCTAAAATAGAACCTTCACCTTGTGAAGAACCGCCTGCAGAAGGTGCATGTGCAATAATACGATCAGCCAATCGGCTAAAAGGTAAAGATTGTATATATACAACACCAGGACCTCTTAATGTAGCAAAGAAAACACCTTCTCCTCCGAAAAATGTATTTTTAATTCCGCCTATAAATTCGATATCGTAATGAACAGATTGTTCGAAACCAACAATGCAACCTGTATCAACTTTCAGAACTTCGCCAGCTTGTAAAACACGACGATGTAATGTTCCACCAGCATGAATGAAAGCCATTCCGTCACCTTCTAATTTTTGCATAATGAAACCTTCTCCTCCAAAAAGTCCAGTTCCTAATTTTCGATTAAATTCAATTCCAACCGAAACTCCTTTTGCAGCACAAAGAAAAGCATCTTTCTGGCAAATAAATTTTCCGTTCACTTCTGGTAAATCTATCGGAACAATTTTTCCTGGATATGGTGCAGCAAAAGACGCTTTCTTTTTTCCTTGTCCGTAATTTGTGTACGAAGTCATAAACAAACCTTCACCTGTTAACATTCGTTTTCCGGCATTTAATAATTTTCCGAAAATTCCACCACTTTGTTGAGAACCATCGCCAAAAATTGTTTCCATTTTTACACCATCATCCATCATCATAAAACTACCTGCTTCTGCTACAACAGTTTCTTGTGGATCTAATTCAATTTCGACAAATTGCATTTCTTCACCGTAAATTTTATAATCTATTTCGTGTGAATTCATTTTTTTAATTTTACTAATTAGTCGACAAAATTCGTAATTCGTAACAGTTCTTATTTAAAATTAGTATTAAATATGAACCAATGAGGTATATTCTTTTTTTGAAAGTAAACAATCCGTATTTTTGTTTAACTTGAAAAAGTATTATGGCAGATATTAAAATTACAATTATAGATAGAGAAGGTGTTTCGCACGAAGTTGACGCGCCTACTGATATGAATATGAATATCATGGAGCTTGTGCGCGCCTACGAATTAGCACCAGAAGGAACCATTGGTATTTGTGGTGGAATGGCGATGTGTGCTTCTTGTCAATGTTATGTGTTAACACCAGAAATTCAATTACCAGAAATGACGCCTGATGAAGATGCAATGTTAGCAGAGGCATTTAATGTGAAAGATAATTCACGTTTAGGTTGTCAGTTACATCTTTCGAATGAAATGGATGGATTAGTTGTTGAATTAGCACCAGAATATTAAATTTTAGTTTTACGTGGTACGTTATAAGTTCTACGTTACAATTTTGTTATTATCGTTTAGCGTAAAACGTTTGGCGTAATACTTAAAACTTATTAAATGAATCAATTAGATAAAAGACTTTTTTTGTTAGATGCTTATGCCTTAATTTTTAGAGGGTATTATGCATTTATCAAAAATCCACGAATCAACTCAAAAGGTTTCAATACATCGGCAATTATGGGATTTACGAATTCCTTGTTCGATGTCATTCGACGTGAACAACCAACGCATTTGGCGGTTGTTTTTGATGTTGGTCAAGCAACAGTTCGTACGGTAGATTATCCTGAATATAAAGCAAATCGTGATGAAACGCCAGAAGCCATTCGTCAAGGCGTTCCGTATATTCAAGATATTTTACGAGCGTTAAAAATTCCAGTACTTTTCGCCGAAGGTTACGAAGCAGATGATGTGATCGGAACATTAGCACAGAAAGCAGAGAAAGCTGGTTATACAACTTATATGGTGACACCCGATAAGGATTTTGCGCAATTGGTAACGGAAAAAATTAAAATGTATCGTCCTGCTGCAAATGGAAAAGGTGTTGAGATTTGGGGAATTGAAGAAGTAAAAGAAAAATTTGAAATCGACGATCCAATTCAAGTTATCGATTACCTTGGAATGATGGGTGATGCTGTGGATAATATTCCAGGTTTACCAGGTGTTGGAGCAAAAACGGCAAGTAAATATTTGAAAGAATTTGGATCATTGGAAAACCTTTTAGCGAATACAGATAAGCTGAAAGGGAAAGCTAAAGAAAAGATTGAAGAGAATAAAGAGCTTGGAATTCTTTCGAAGAAATTAGCAACGATTATTACAGATGTTCCTGTAGAATTTGATGAAGAAGATTTAACGGTTTGCCCGCCAGATATAGAAAAAGTTACTGAACTTTTCACGGAGTTAGAATTCCGTCGTATGTTAGAAACGGTTTACAGAATTTATGGTTTGGATGTTTCGGGAATTATCAAAGAAGCGCAAGAAGAAATTTCTGCGGCAAGTCAGATTTCTTCGAATCAAGTGCAAATGGCTCAACAATCATTGTTCGATTTTACGTCTGATGAAGAAATCGTTCCACAAAATTCAGCTTTTACAGATATTTCAACAACCAATCATTTGTATCAATTAATCGATACGAAAAAAGGAAGAGAATTATTGTTGAAAAATATTCTGAAACAAAAAGAAGTGACGTTCGATACGGAAACAACTTCTTTGGATGCTTTAGAAGCTGAATTGGTTGGAATTTCATTTTCTTGGGAAAAAGGAAAAGGTTATTATGTTCCTTTTTCAACTGATTTCGAGGAAACAAAAGCAATTATCAACGAATTTAAACCATTTTTTGAAGATGAATCAATTTCGAAAATTGGTCAAAATCTAAAATATGATATCAAAGTATTAAACAAATATGACATTGTTGTTTTAGGCCAGAATTTTGATACGATGATTGCGCATTATTTGATTAATCCAGATATGCGTCACAATATGGATGTGTTGTCAGAAACATATTTGAGCTATCAACCAGTTTCAATCGAAAGTTTGATTGGAAAAAAAGGAAAGAATCAAAAGAATTTCCGTGATGTTCCGTTGATGGAGCAAACTGAATATGGAGTAGAAGATTCTGATATTACAAATCAGTTGAAAAATCTTTTCGAACCAGAATTAATCAAAGCAAATACACACAAATTATTCACTAATCTTGAAATGCCATTGATGCAAGTTTTGGCTGATATGGAATTGGAAGGTGTTAATTTGGATGTTCCGTTCTTGAAAGAACTTTCGGTAAAACACGAAGCGAAATTAAGAGAATTAGAAGCAAAAATTCAGCAAGATGCTGGAGAAGAATTTAATCTTAATTCGCCAAAACAATTGGGAGAAATCTTGTTTGATAAATTACAATTAGATCCAAAAGCGAAGAAAACCAAAACAGGTCAGTACGCAACAGGAGAAGAAATTTTATCAAAACTGAAAGATAAGCATCCAATTATCAATGATATTTTAGAGTACCGTCAATTACAAAAATTAAAATCGACTTATATTGATGCGTTGCCAGAATTGGTGAATCCAAAAACTGGTCGCGTGCATACAACATACGCGCAAACGGTTGCTGCAACGGGACGTTTGTCTTCTGTAAATCCGAATTTACAAAACATTCCAATTCGTTCAGAAGAAGGTCAGCAAATTCGTAAAGCCTTTGTTGCGCGAGATGAAAATCATGTGATTATTTCTGCCGATTATTCGCAAATTGAATTGCGTTTGATTGCACAAATGTCACAAGATCCTGCAATGGTAGAAGCTTTCAAACATGGAGAAGATATTCACGCTTCTACTGCCGCAAAAGTTTTCAATGTAGCTTTAGATGAGGTGACGCGTGAACAACGTAGTCAAGCGAAAACGGTAAACTTCGGAATTATTTATGGTGTTTCGGCTTTTGGTTTAGCAGATCAAGCAAATATTTCGCGTAAAGAAGCCAAAGCATTGATTGATGCGTATTATGAAACTTACCCAACGTTGAAAGCGTATATCGAAAAACAAGTTGAGGTTGCTCGTGACCAAGGTTTTGTAGAAACGTTAATGGGACGTCGCCGTTATTTGAAAGATATCAATTCGAGAAATGCAGTAGTGCGTTCGCATGCTGAGCGAAATGCTGTAAATGCACCAATACAAGGAACTGCGGCTGATATCGTGAAAATGGCAATGATTCAAATTCAGAAAGAATTGAAGAAAAATTATAAAACCAAAATGATTTTACAAGTGCATGATGAGTTAATTTTTGATGCACCAAAAGATGAGGTTGAAAAAGTTTCTGAATTAATCAAATCGACTATGGAAGCTGCAATGCAAATGGATGTTCCGTTAATTGCAGAAGTCGGAGTAGGAGCAAATTGGTTAGAAGCGCACTAAAATTTTAACTGTTACAATATTGTTTTTTTGTTATTATTTTTCGTTGGATTGGTTGTAATTGTTTTTTTGGTTGGTTTTCTAATTTTTTCATTAAATACTTATCAAATAAATTCCATCCAGTTGTTATTATCATTTGAATGATTTTCGGAGTATATTCCGAATCAATTATCATAGAGATTAAATTTTCAAAATCCATTTTCATTTTATTTTATATATAAAAAAGTCAACAGATTGATTTTTTTACTGCTGACACAATATCAAACCTATGTAAAAGGATTTTTTTGAAAGGACACAAAAAACACACACCATTATTTTTCTTTTAAATAGAGGATGAAAGGTTTTTTAGCATTTCTAACAAAACAATTATTTTTTTATTATATTTATAACTAGTTATAAATTAAATTATTATGAAAAAAGTATTATGTTTTATTTTTACGTTTATTATGTTATTATCATGTGAGACTGCTGAATATATAACAGCAAAAAATATTGATACATTAAAACCAATGGAAAATAATTTTTCTTCATCAAAATTTAATGTTGAAAATATTTTAAGTGGTGAAGAAATTATAAGTAAAATAAAAAAAGATGTTAATTTAAAGGAAGAAGATCAACTTAAGAATATTTCTTTAAGAGAATTATCTAATGATGAAAAATCAGAAGAACAAAAATCAAAAAGAATGTATGTTTTAAGAGGTAAAACAGATAAAGGTGTAAGTATTGCACATGTTTTTACAGCAAATCCTGATAATACTCTTTTAATGAGCGAAGGATTAACTTGTAAATGCACATCTACAAATTGTTCACAAGGTTGTGATGCTTCTATATGGGGAGGTAATTGCAGTTGTTCTCATTGTTCTTCAGAATGCAAAAAGGAATCAACAGTTACTCTAGAATTTGAAGGTTTGGGTTTTAAATCAAAAAAATAAGTGAAATTTTAATAACAAAATAAGCTTGGTTAAATTTTAACCAAGCTTATTTGTTTCGTTACCATGTCCTCACGTTGCCTCTTTCTCCTTCCTTTTTGGTAGAACAAATTTAACAATTTTTTTATCTTGTAAGAGTAATTTTGAATTAAAGTATTCTTTTCCATAACATTAGTTTTCTGACAACACTCCTTTTTTCTTTATATCGCTTTTATTGTACTGCTCATGAGAAAAATATTATTTACAATAATTATAAAGAGTTACTTTTTAGTAGCGCTTTTTTTTGTTAAAATATCTATAAAATATTCTGATTAACAAATTCTTAACGAGATTAAAATATATCTTTAATTCATTATTGATTTTAAATTATATGAAAAAACTATTTTACTTATTTACATTATTTGCGATATGTGTAAATGCTCAAATCGTAAACATAAAAATCACCGATTTTTCGAGTAATTTACCGCTTGATGATGCAGATGTATATTTCAAGAATTCGACAAAGAATTTTGTTTCGGATCAAGAAGGAAAAGCTGTTGTTGATTTAAGTAATGTTACGCAAAATGATGAATTAATCGTTTCGAAAAAAGATTATCAAGATGCGATAATTAAGGTTTCAGAATTGAAACCAGAAATGATCATCAAACTCGAAAAAGTTTCCGAAGTTGAGTTGAAAGAAGCTTTTGTTACAAACTTGAAAGCCGAAGATGTTCTACAGAAAGTTTATGATAATTATGATAAGAACTTTAATATTGAACAATATTATTTCTTAGTTAATTTTCAACAAGATTTGTTATTTAATAATAATGAACGGGATTTTATTGATGCAGATTTACAGTTTAAATTTAAACGAGGAGATTTGAAAATTAAATCAAAAGGAATTGTAAACAACGAAATAAAAAGTGGACGAGAACCAAATTCAAATATTCGTTTGATTTATTATTTGGAGAGTATTTATTTGAAAGAAAAATATATTAAGCAATTTGTATACTTATTAAAGGAAAAGAAATATGAAGAATCTAATTTATCATTAACAAAATATGGAGATAGTTTTGTTTATGAAGTTACAATAAAAACAAAATCAAGAGATGTATTTCTGACAATTGATAAAGATACATTTGCTGTTGTTGAGTTTTATTGGGAAACGACTATTCCGGAAACTAAATATTCAGAAAATGAATTTTTAAGAGAAGCAAAAGTTGTTTATAAATATCGTCCTCATAACGGGAATTGGTTGTTGAAAGAAACGTCTGCAATTTGGAACACTACTTATGAAAAAGATGATGAAAAAACAGATTTAGATATGAATTTTAGTATAATCGTAAATGATTATAACACGCAACCTTTTCCAGAATTCAATAAATCGGTGAATGAAAAAATGGATATCCGTAGAAGTTTTAAATAATAAAAAAATCACAATAAAATGAAAAATATAATTGTAGGAATTACATTATTTTTAGGAGTTAATCTTTTTGCTCAGTCAGAAAAAGAAAGTATTAGAGCGACGTATAAAGCCGAATTTATTTTTGATTACGAACAATCCAAAGATATGTTTCCCAAAAATTTACAAGCCGCTTTCAAGTCTGCAATTGACCGAGGTATTTTTGTAGATTTTATTTTAGAAAGTAACAATGTGTTATCTATCTTCAAAGCTGATACGAAAATAAATAATGCACAAGATGAATCGGATATGGTTGTGCAAGAGATTTTGGATTCTGAAAAAAATCCATTGTACAAAGATTTTTCAAAAAATGAATATTATAAACAATTTGATATTAACGTCAAAACGTATTTGGTTAAAGAAAATATACCTGATTTTAATTGGCAATTAACGAAAGAAAAAGCGGTGATTAATGGTTATAATGTCGTGAAAGCGATTGGAGAAGATAAGGAAGGAAATACATTTATAGCTTGGTATTCGCCAGAAATAAAGTACAAAGATGGTCCGTATAATTTTGCGAATTTGCCAGGTTTGATTCTGCAAACTGAAATTATTACACCATATTTCAAAACGATTTTTAAAATTAATCAATTGGAAATTTTGACTAAAAAACTTGATATCACTTTACCAACAAAAGGTAAAATCTTAACCTTTCAAGAAATGCAAGATGATTTAAACTCGATAAGAAAATCATCAAATGAGGGTGTAGAAAAATAGTTTCCAAAATAAAAGCGTTACCCATAAAAGGTAACGCTTTAGTTTTGACTATTTTTTTTGAATTATACCATTGGTTTGCGAACAACTGGTAAAATTTCTCCTTTTTCTAAACAGTATTTTTGAACATCTTCTGACGGAATTTGTTTGGTATAATCAACTTTTTCTACGATAAACCCTACATCTTCTAAACGTTTGTAATAATCTAAACCATAGACACGAACGTGGTCATATTGTCCAAATTTTTCTTTTCGTTCTTCTTTCGATGTTACCGTTGGATCTTCATAAGTCACATCACGTTGATACGAAATAGGAACTTGAAAAATTCCCCAACCACCAGGTTTCATCACACGAAATAATTCACTCATAGCTTTGTGATCATCAGGAATATGTTCTAATACGTGATTACAAAAAACAATATCGAATGTATCATCTCCAAAAGGTAAATCGCAAATATCAGCTTTTACATCGGCTAAAGGCGACTCGATATCACTTGTAATGTACTCAAGGTTTTTCATTGAGCGAAAACGCTTGATAAAAGATTGTTCAGGTGCGATGTGCAAAACTTTTGCTTTTTCTGTAAAAAAAGAAGTTTCATTTTTGAGGTATAACCACATCAAACGATGTCTTTCTAACGAAAAAGTTCCGGGAGAAAGCACGTTATCGCGTTGTTTTTCGTAACCATAAGGCAACAAACTGTAATAACCTTGTCCATCTATTGGGTCTACGAAACGATTTCCTTTCATGAACCAAACCAAAACTGGACGAATAATATAACTACCTTGAATCAGTAAAGGACGAGGTAGAATATTCATGATTTTTTTTAAAAGCTTTTTCACAAAAGTTTTCTTAAGGTTTGAATAAAAATGGTTTTTCTTCGTCAGATTTGATACCTAAAGCATCGTAAATAAACTGATAAGTTGACAATAATTTTGGTTCGCCATCTACTACACAGACATCGTGCTCAAAGTGAGCCGAATATTTGTCATCGCGTGTAGTAACTGTCCAACCATCTGGGTGAAAGAAAACTTTTTCAGTTCCCATATTTACCATTGGTTCGATTGCTAAAACTAAACCTTCTTCAATTTTTTTACCTGATCCGCGACGTCCATAATTAGGAACCTGAGGTTCTTCGTGCATTTTGCGACCTAATCCATGACCTACCAATTCACGCACGACACCGTAACCTTCTTTTTCACAATGTTGTTGAATGGCAAAACCAATATCACCTACGCGATTACCTTTTTTCATTTGTTCAATACCTTTGAACATAGATTCTTTTGTAACACGAAGTAATTTTTCTGTTTCAGCATCAATTTCTCCAACCGCAAATGTATAAGCGTGATCTCCGTAAAAATCATTCATATAAACACCACAATCTACCGAAACAATATCTCCTTCGTTAAGTGGTTCATCGTTTGGAATTCCATGAACAACTTGTTGATTTGGAGAAATACAAAGGTTTTTAGGGAAATCGTACATTCCTAAAAATGCAGGATATCCACCATTGTCGCGAATAAATTCGCCTCCTAATTTATCTAAATGATTTGTTGTAACACCAGGCACTACTTCTTTGGCTAACATACCCAAGGTTTTTGAAACCAATTGAGCGCTTAGGTACATTAGTTCTAATTCTTCTTTACTTTTTAAATGTATCATAATCCGAAAAATCCTCTTTTCTTTTTCTTCTCAGGAGCTTTTTGTCCGTTTGCGTGAACACTTAATTCAATCTTTTTTGTGATGATTTGATAAACGTCACTCCAACCTGGGAAACCTCCTAAATTTCTGTCGTCGATAAAGATATCGGCATTTATTTTTCGACTTTGCGTATTTTTATCAAAGTCTTCTCCATCAAAACTATTGTTGATGGCATAAAACTCGATTCCATTTTTTTTACAGAATTCTACAGCCTCATCTAAGTATTTACCACTACGATAAGTCCATAAAGTAAGGCGATATCCGTCGTTTTGTAATTGTTTCAATGTTTCGAAAGCGAAGATTTTAGCTTTTCCAATTTCTGGATATTTATCATCTACCACAGTTCCATCAAAGTCAACAGCAATAATTTTATTAATCATGTTTGTAAGTATTTAAAGTTATTTAGGTTATTTTTTTTGAACAATAATGTTTCCGGTCATTTCAGTTGGAATTTCAATTCCCATCAAAGTTAAGATAGTTGGCGCAATATCTCCAAGTTTACCATGTTCAACATTCCATTCGATATTTTTCTGAGCCAAAATAAATGGAACAGGATTCGTTGTATGTTGCGTATTCGGTGATCCATCTTCGTTTATCATAAAATCTGAATTTCCGTGATCAGCCAAAATCACCACATTGTAACCATGTTCTAAAGCTGCATTTATAATTTTTTCCGCACAAGAATCTACTACTTCAGCAGCTTTTATTGCCGCAGACATAACACCTGTATGTCCAACCATATCTGTATTAGCGAAGTTAAGACAAATGAAATCCGCTGATTCTTTTTCGATTTCTGGTACAATTGCATTTGTAATATCATATGCTGCCATTTCTGGTTTCAAATCGTAAGTAGCAACATCTCTTGGCGAAGCACATAAAATACGAGATTCACCAACGAAAGGTTCTTCGCGACCACCATTGAAGAAAAATGTTACGTGTGGATATTTTTCAGTTTCAGCAATACGAATTTGCTTACGACCAGCATTCGCAATAACTTCTCCTAACGTATTTACAATATTTTTCTCATCAAAAATTACCGCAACTCCAGTATATGTAGCATCATATTCTGTAAGAGTGATATATTTTAGATTTAATTTATGCATTCCAAATTCTGGAAAATCATGTTGCGTTAAAACTTCTGTGATTTCACGTCCACGATCAGTTCTAAAATTGAAACAAATCACTACATCACCATTTTCGATTTTAGCTTTTGGTCGACCATTTTCATCCGTTACAATAATCGGTTTGATGAATTCATCTGTTACGCCTTCATTATAAGATGCACGAATTGCTTCTAATGGATTTGTTGTTGTTTCACCAACTGCATTTACCATTGCATCGTATGCTAATTTCACACGTTCCCAACGTTTATCACGATCCATTGCATAATAACGACCAGTAATCGAAGCGATTTCTCCTGTTGATTTTGTCATGTGGTTTATCAATTCTGTGATAAATCCTTCGCCAGATTTTGGATCTGTATCACGACCATCTGTGAAAGCATGTACAAAAACATTTTTTTGTAAACCTGATTGATTTGCTGCATCCAACAAACCTTTCAAATGATTGATATGTGAGTGTACACCACCATCAGAAACTAAACCGATGAAATGTACTTTTTTGTTATTCTCTAAAGCATATTGAAAAGCATCTTTTAAGATTGGTTCGTTTTGTAATGTTCCGTTTTCAACTGCCATATTGATTCGAACTAAGTTTTGGAAAACCACTCGTCCAGCACCCAAATTCATATGTCCAACTTCCGAATTCCCCATTTGACCTTCTGGTAAACCAACGGCTAAACCAAATGTATCCAACGTAGAATGCGGAAATTTCTCGAAACAACTATCTATAAAAGGTGTATTTGCTTGAGCGATTGCAGAAACAGCAGGGTTTGGTCCAATTCCCCATCCGTCCAAAATCATTAATATTGCTTTATTGTTCATTTTTCTTGTAATAATTAAGCCCAAAGATAAGCATTCCTTGGGCTGAAAGTTTATTTTTTGTATGGTTTAATTTGCGACTTCACTGATGAATTTGATACGCATCAAACGTAATTCTTCTTCATCATAATCGTCACCAAATTCATCTAACAATGATGACATTGAGTCGGTATCTGCATCCATCAAGAATTCATAAATTTCCTCTTGTTGGTCTTCGTCCAAAACTTCGTCAATGTAATAATTGATATTTAATTTTGTTCCTTGATAAACGATACTTTCCATTTCTGAAAGCAAATCGCTCATCGTCATATTTTTTGCTTCCGCAACATCTTCAAGATTTAACTTTCTATCTGTTGATTGAATGATATAAACTTTGTGGCTCGATTTGTCCGCAACTTGTTTAATCACCATATCTTCAGGACGAATGATATCATTGTCTTTTACATATTGCGCAATAAAATCTACAAATTCTTTCCCAAATTTTTGAGCTTTTCCTTCTCCAACTCCAAACACATTTGTTAACTCCTTAACTGTTGTTGGGTATTGCATTGTCATATCATCTAAACTTGAATCTTGGAAAACAGCAAAAGGTGGAATCTGATGTTTTTTTGAGATTTTTTTACGTAAATCTTTCAATTGTTTCAATAAAACATCATCAAAAGCAATAGGAGTAGAAGACGTTTCTTCTTTATCAAAGCTACCTTCTGATAACAATTTTTTGAAATCAATATCTTCGGCAATTTCAAAAGAAGTTGGTTTACTAATGAAATCTTTTCCTGCTTTGGTAATTTTTAAAATACCATACGATTCGATTTCTTTCTCTAATAAATTACGAACAATTAATTGGCGTAAAATAGATTTCCAATAATAATCTTCTTTCGATTTTCCAATTCCAAAGAAATCTTCGGAGCTCAAATTATATGATTTTGTAATCGAAGTTTCTTTACCAACGATAACATTTACAACATCATTTAATTTTAATTTTTGATTTGTTTTCTGAACAACCTTCAATGCAATAACGGCATCATCTTTTGCTTCAACCATTTTCTTTGGATTGCGCATATTGTCGTCCATATTTGCACCTTCGCCGTTTTTGTCGTCAAATTCTTCTCCAAAATAATGTAACAAGAATTTACGACGTGACATTGAAGTTTCGGCATACGCCACAACCTCAGAAAGTAATTGCATTCCAACTTCGCGTTCTGCAACAGGTTTACTTGCTAAGAATTTTTCTAATTTTTCAATATCTTTATAATCATAGAAAGCAATACAAACACCTTCACCACCATCGCGACCTGCACGACCAGTTTCTTGGTAATAACTTTCTAACGATTTTGGCATATCGTAATGCATCACAAAACGTACATCTGGCTTGTCAATTCCCATCCCGAAAGCAATTGTAGCGACAACGACACTTGCATCTTCCATCAAAAACATATCTTGATGTTTGCTACGTGTTTTGGCATCTAAACCTGCATGGTAAGGAATAGCGTTGATTCCGTTTACTTGTAAAAGTTGCGTTATTTCTTCAACTTTTTTACGACTCAAGCAATAAATGACACCAGATTTACCATCGTTTTGTTTGATAAATTTGATGATTTGTTTGTCTTGATCAACCTTTGGGCGGATTTCGTAAAATAAATTTGTACGATTAAAAGAATCTTTAAAAACTTTGGCGCTTTGCATTCCCAAAGTTTTCTGAATATCTTCTTGTACTTTTGGTGTTGCTGTTGCTGTTAAAGCAATAATTGGCGCATCACCAATTTTGTTGATAATCGCTTTTAGATTACGATATTCTGGTCGAAAATCGTGTCCCCATTCAGAAATACAATGCGCTTCATCAATCGCAAAAAAAGAAATTTTCACCGATTTAAAAAAATCGATGTATTCTTCTTTTGTCAAAGATTCGGGTGCAACGTACAACATTTTAGTTACTCCATCTTTAATATCAGTCATAACTGTTTTTGTTTCTGACTTGTTCAAAGATGAGTTTAATACGTGAGCAATTCCATCATTTTCAGAAATTCCACGTATAGCGTCTACTTGATTCTTCATCAGCGCGATTAAAGGGGATACAATAATCGCAACTCCATCTGACATTAATGCCGGTAGTTGATAACATAAAGACTTACCTCCGCCAGTTGGCATCAAAACAAATACATCTTCTTTATTTAATAAGCTTGTAATGATTTCGTGCTGCTGTCCTTTAAATTGGTCGAAACCAAAATATTTTTTTAGGTAAGATGTTAAGTTTTTCGAAGTGGCTTCCATCTACACAAAAGACTAAAATTAATATTATAAATTAAATAGTTCCTATATTTGATAACTCTTAAATATACGCATAAATTTTATATGTTTTATATATAATTGAGTGTAAATAAAAAAGGAGAGTAAAAGTACGAAAAATTTTAAAAATAGACAATAGAAATTTTATTGTGGGAAATTCAGAATTAATACAAATAGCGCAAGGTGTTTTTCGAGAAGAAATTCAAGCGCTGGAAGCAATAGCTTCTCGTATTAGCGAGTCTTTTGTTGATGCGGTAAATGCAATATATAACACGAAAGGAAAGTTGGTAGTTGTTGGAGTTGGAAAGAGTGCACATATTGCAAATAAAATTGTAGCAACGTTAAATTCTACCGGAACTCCAAGTCAATTTTTACATGCGACGGAAGCCATTCATGGCGATTTGGGTCTTGTACGACCAGAAGATGTGGTGATTTGTATCTCGAAAAGTGGAAATACGCCAGAGATTACATATTTAGCTCCGATTCTTAAACAATATGCTTCGGTTTTGATTGGATTGACATCAAATTTGAAATCAGAATTAGCAAAAAATTCAGACATTGTTTTGGATGTTAATATTGATAAAGAAGCTTGTCCAGTAAATTTGGCACCAACAACTTCTACAACGGCTCAATTGGTAATGGGTGATGCTTTGGCAGTTGCTTTGATGAAATTGAGAGCGTTTACACAAAACGATTTTGCAAAATATCATCCAGGTGGAGCATTAGGAAAACGATTGTTGTGGACAGTAGAAAATATTGTTGATCCAGAAAGAAAACCTTTTGTACATCCAGATTCTTCGATTACAGAAGTTATCAATTCATTAACATCAGGTCGTCATGGAATTACAGTTGTGATTGATCATGATAAAATTGTTGGTGTGATAACAGACGGAGATTTGCGCCGAATGTTATTAAATAATGAAACTTTTGCACATTTAACAGCGAAAGATATTGCTTCAATGAATCCGAAAACAATCAAAAAAGCTGAAAAAGCAAGAGAAGCTTTAGCTATTCTTCGTCACAACAGTATTGGACAATTGGTGGTGGTTGATGAAGAAAATCATTATTATGGAATTTTGGATATTCACTCAATTTTAAACGAAGGAATTGAATAATCGTATGGCAGATAATACAAAATCGAGTATGTCATTTTTGGCTCATATTGGTGAGTTGAGAGGACATTTGGTTCGTTCTATTTTATCAATTGTGATTACATCTATTGCAGTCGCTATTTATTGGGACGAATTGGTGGAACATGTAATTATGGCTCCATTAAAATCAACTTTTCCAACGTTTGATATTTTTAATCAATTTGGTGAACTAACAGGTTTCGGAAAAATTTATACCGAATCATTTGATATTTCGAAAGAATTGACCAATCTTAATCCATCAGGACAGATCACTTCACAGTTTTTTGCAGTAATTGTGTGTGGTGTAATTATCGCAATTCCTTATGTTATTTTTGAAATTTGGCGATTTGTAAAACCAGCACTAAAAGAAGCTGAACGAAAATATGCAGGATTTACCATCTTTGCTGTTTCTTTTTTCTTTGTGACAGGAGTACTATTTAGTTACTACATGTTGCTGCCATTGTGTACGCAATTCTTATTTACTTACGATCCTTTTGGTGTAGGAAATACATGGACATTGCCAAGTTATATCGATTTATTTGTTCAATTATTATTATCGATGGGAGTTATGTTTTTGATGCCAGTTTTCGTTTACTTCTTAACGAGTATTGGAATCTTAACTCCAAAATTCTTGAAAGAATACCGTAAACACGCATTTATCGTTGTATTAGTGATTGCAGCTGCGATTACACCAAACGATGTGTACAGTATGATTTTAGTTACAATTCCTCTTTGGTTATTGTATGAACTAAGTGTATTGGTTTCAAATTCAGTTTATAAAAAACAACTGAAAGCGAAAAGTAACGACTTAGTAAAGAATTAACAATGTTATGCTTGCATAATAAAATAAATTAGTTATTTTTACATAAAAGAAAAAGTAAACACAAAATTATGAAGATATTAGTTTGTATTAGTAGTGTACCAGATACTACAGCAAAAATCAACTTCACAGCTGACGGAAAATCATTTGACAAAAATGGCGTTCAGTTCGTTATTAACCCGCACGACGAATTTAGTTTAAACAAAGCAGTAGAGTTACAAGAAAAACAAGGTGCTACTGTTACCATTTTAACTGTTGGAGATGCAACTGTAGATCCAGTTATGCGTAAAGCTTTAGCAATTGGTGCGAATGATGGAATTCGTATTGATGCTGATGCTCGCGATGATTTCTTTGTTGCTACACAAATCGCAAAAGCTGCTAAAGATGGTGGTTTCGATTTAGTATTGACAGGAAAAGAGTCAATTGATTATAATGGAGGTTCTGTACCAGGATTAGTTGCAGCAATGTTAGATTATGGTTTTGTAAACGGATGTATCGGTCTTGATGTAGAAGGTTCTTCTGCAAAAGCTGTTCGCGAAATTGATGGAGGAAAAGAAACCGTAGAGGTTGCCTTACCAGCTGTTATCGCAGGACAAAAAGGATTGGTTGATGAAGCTGCATTAAGAATTCCTAACATGCGAGGAATTATGCAAGCGCGTACAAAACAAATCGCAGTTGTTGCCCCAGAAACGACAGAAAGTAAAGTTGAAGTTGTTGGTTATGTAAAACCTGCTGAAAGAGGTAATGTAACATTAATCGACAAAGACAATGTAGCAGAATTGGTAAGATTATTACACGAAGAAGCTAAAGTAATCTAATTATTCACCTAAAAAGAAATTAAAAAATGGCAATTTTTGTATACGCGGAGTCACACGACGGAAAATATAAAAAAGCAGGATTAGAGGCAGTTTCTTACGCAAAAGCTACAGCTGATGTTGCTGGAGATACTGTTACAGCAATCGTTTTTGGAAATGCTGCTGCTGACGAATTATATAAATATGGAGCATCTAAAGTAGTTAAAGTTGAGAATGCAGCTTTAGCAAAATTTGATGCAAATTCTTACGCAAAAGCTTTGGCTGAAGTTGCTCAAGGAGATGTTGTGGTTTTACCATCAACAAACGAAGGAGCTACTGTAGCACCAGTTTTAGCATACAAAACAGGAGCATCTTTAGTAACAAATGTAGAAAAAGCTCCAACAGCAGTTTCTCCATTCACAGTTGCGCGTAAAGCATTCTCAGGTAAAGGAGTAGAAACTGTTGCAGTTTCAGGAAAAGTTGTAGTTACAGTTTTACAAAACGCATTCGGAGCAAAAGAAAATGCAGTTTCTGGTTCAGAAGAATCAGCTTCAGTATCAGTTTCTGATGCAGATGCTAAAGTAAAAGTTGTTTCAACAGAAATGGCTTCTTCTGATAAAATCGATTTGAAAGAAGCTGATATCGTAGTTTCTGCAGGTCGTGGAATGAAAGGTCCTGAAAACTGGGGAATGATCGAAGATTTAGCAAAAGTTTTAGGAGCTGCTACAGCGTCATCTAAACCAGTTGCTGATATCGGTTGGAGACCTCATGCTGAGCACGTAGGACAAACAGGAAAAGCAATTGCGCCAAATTTATATATCGCAGTTGGTATTTCAGGAGCTATTCAGCACTTAGCAGGAGTTAATGGATCTAAAACAATTGTTGTCATCAACAATGATCCAGAAGCGCCTTTCTTCAAAGCGGCTGATTACGGAATCGTAGGAGATGCTTTTGAGATTGTTCCTAAATTAACTGAAGAGTTAAAAAAATATAAAGGTCAAGCTTAATCATTTTAAGATTATAAATTCAATCCGAATCATTTAGGTGGTTCGGATTTTTTTTATTCATTAAAAAAAGATTAAATATTCATCAGTTTTTCATAGATTTACACCCAAATGGACAATTTAATTAGATTAAATATTAAAGGAATTTCTTACAGTCAAACTCAGACTGGCGCATATGCGTTGATTCTTGAGGAAAATGTAGGAGGAAGAAAGTTACCTATTATTATTGGGAGCTTCGAAGCGCAATCAATCGCATTAGCTTTAGAGAAAGATATTAATCCACCTCGTCCATTAACACACGATTTGTTTATTTCATTAGGAAAAGAATTTCAATTGAATGTTGAATCTATTTATATTTATAAATTAGAAGATGGCGTTTTCTATTCGAATATTATTTTTGTGAATAACGATGGACAACGTGCCGAAATTGATTCGAGAACTTCTGATGCAATTGCGTTGGCTGTTCGTTTCAATGCACCTATCTATGCCTATGATAATGTTGTAGAAAAAGCTGGAATTCATTTGGACGTTATTGAAGAAGAAGAAAATATACGTCGCGCAGCAAATAACTTCGAAGATGATTTGGATATCTTGGCTGGTTTGGAAAATGATTTGTCTGATATCAACGAATATGAAGGTTGGACAAAATCTGAACTTGAAACTGAGATGGAAAAAGCTGTGAAGAATGAAGATTACGAATTGGCAGCTCGCCTTCGTGATCAAATCGAAAACATGGGAAACTAATAACTATTTCAAATAATTATGTCTTTAAAAACTAGACTAATCATCATGAACTTCTTACAATTATTTGTTTGGGGAGCATGGTTAATAACTATCGCAAACTATTGGTTTGGTACAAAACAATGGGATGGAACCAAATTTGGGTTAATATTTTCAACAATGGGTTTCGCTTCATTAATAATGCCTACAATAACAGGTATAATTGCAGATAGATGGATTAATGCAGAAAAATTGTATGGATTTTTACATATAGCTTATGCTGCAGTACTTTTTTATTTACCTCAAGTAAATGATCCGAATACTTTTTTTTGGGTTATGTTGATAGCAATGGCTTGTTATATGCCTACAATTGCTTTAAATAACTCGATTTCTTACACTGTTTTAAAATCTAATAATTATGATGTTGTAAAAGATTTTCCTCCAATTAGAGTATGGGGAACTGTTGGGTTTATTGTTGCAATGTGGATTACAAATCTTTCTGGTAATAAAGCAACCGAATATCAGTTTTATATTGCTGGAGTAGCAGCTGTTATTCTTGGATTGTACGCTTTTTTTACAATACCAGCTTGTAAACCACAAAAAACTAATACTGAATCTACAAGTTTTGTTCAGTTGTTAGGGTTGGATGCGTTTAAATTGTTTGCGAATTATAAAATGGCATTGTTTTTTATTTTTGCAATGTTTTTGGGTGGAGCATTACAATTAACGAATGCTTATGGAGATGTTTTTTTGGATGAGTTTAAACACTTTCCGAAATATGCTGATTCATTTGTTATTAAATATTCTACAATTATTATGTCAATTTCTCAAGTTTCTGAGACATTATTTATTCTTGCAATTCCATTTTTCTTAAAGAGATATGGTATTAAGAAAGTAATGTTAATCTCAATGTTAGCTTGGGTTTTACGTTTCGGATTATTAGGATTCTCTAATCCGCAAGAAGGTTTATGGATGATTATTTTATCTTGTGTTGTTTACGGAATGGCTTTCGACTTCTTTAATATTTCGGGATCATTATTTGTTGAAACAAATACTGATTCTAGAATAAGATCTTCTGCACAAGGATTATTTATGATGATGACAAATGGTTTTGGAGCTGTTTTCGGCAGTTTAACTTCGGGATGGTTAATTGATAAATACTTCACAAAATCATTCAATAACACACAAGAATTATCTGTGTTTTTAGATACTACCCCAGATAATAACTTAATGCTAGATTATATTAAAAATAATGGAATTACTATTACTGACGGAGTTTTTGATAAAGCATTAATGTTTAAAGATTGGGAGCATATCTGGCTAACATTTGCATTATATGCATTAGTAATTGCTATTTTATTTGCTATTTTATTTAAACATAAACACAATCCAGACGAAGTACAAGATGTTAAGCATTAAGTTGTTAAATTAATAAAATATAAAAGCAAGAATTTTGGTTCTTGCTTTTTTTTTATGCTCGTAAGTTTTCTAATTTTCTTTATCTGCTCTTTTATACGTCACAAAGGAGTAAGCATACGGATGCTTTTCATCTTTTTTGAAATCTTCTCGCTCAACTTCTTCCCATTCGTCCGAGTCAATTTCTGGAAAATAAGTGTCTCCATCAAATTCGTGATGAACTTCTGTGATGTACAAAACATCTGTAAATTCCATCGCTTGTTTATAAATATTTCCACCACCGATAATGTAAATATCATCGTCAATTTTTTTCGCAGCTTCTATTGCTTTTGGTAAAGAAGAACCTATTTCGATACTTTCTGCATTCCAATTCTGATCTCCTGTTACAACAATATTGGTACGATTTGGTAAAGGTCTACCCAATGATTCGAACGTTTTTCGTCCCATAATAATAGGATGCCCAGAAGTTATACTTTTGAAATGTTTCAGATCATTTGGTAAATGCCAAATCAAATCATTTTTTGCACCAATTACGTTGTTGCTTGCTTTTGCTACTACAATGTTTATCATAAGTTATAAGGTAAAAAAAGCTATCCTCTTGCAAGGATAGCTTAACAAATATAATAATTTTAGTGAATTATTTCATTTTATTTATAGCATCTTGTAATTGCTCCACTTGTTTTGCAATAGTTGCTGATTTAATTGTTTTTGCAGCATTCGTTTTTACTTGCAATGCTTTTTCAGCCATCATTTTCACAGCTTGTCCTGCTTGTGGATTTTGTTCATTCAAATATGGATAATAACGCGAATATGTTTTAGCAATTTCAGCCGTTGCATCTGGTGTGTCATTGTTCATAATCCAATTGAAAGCTTGTTCAGCAATTTTTCCTTTTTCTGCATCTTGGAATTTTACGAATTCATACATCGCAGCAGATTCCGAAATTAAAGCAGCTTTATCTAATTGATTATTTTTAATCCAAGTCGGAACTAATGCCATTGCTAAATCTGGTGAACCTTTAATCACTTCATTATCAAGATTAGTTGTTAAATCATTAATTTTTGAAGGATTATTTTTTAAGATTCCTGTTAATGAGGCTCCTTGAACACTAAAAGATGGACTTTTTGAAGCTTTCTCGAAAATGGTTGCATCATAAATATTGGCATCATTCAAAGCACTCAAAGCAGCCGCTTGAACCAATGTTTTAGGATCATTAGAAGCCAATTGTTTTAATTTTGATGAAGCTTTATCTACAATCGTTTTTGATTTTGTATCCAATTTATGAATCGCATAAATTCTTAATCCATCAAATGAATCATCTAACGCATTAACCAATGCATCAGCCGCTTTTGGATTAGTTGCTTGCGCATTTGCCATTGCTTCAATCGCTAATAAACGTGTCGTGTAATTTCCTTTTCCAGCTTTGTATTGCGCAATAAAATCTTCAACAGGTTTTTTATCGTCGATATCTGCTAATAAAACTTGATCCGCATTTGGAATAACGACATCAGGTTTTTGGTTTGCTGCAAATTCGAAAACAGTTTCGGCTTGTTTTGGAACCCAAACTTGTTGACGCGTTGTTTTTCCATTTTCGACAATATCAATCGCAAAAGGAAATTCAAATAATTTTGAAGCATCTTGACGAACAACAACTTTTATTTTTTTATTTGCTGAAGAATAATCTGAAACAACTGTTAATTTTGGATGACCATTTTCGTAATACCATTGATTGAAAAACCAGTTCAAATCACGACCAGAAACTTCTTCCAAAGCCAATCGTAATTGAGCAGATTCAGCTTTTCCGTATTCATTATCTTTCAAATATTTGTTCAAACCTTTGAAGAAAGCATCATCTCCTAAGAAGTTTCTCAACATATGTAAGATAATTCCACCTTTGTTGTACGAAACACCATCAAACATGTCTTCGCGAGAATTGTAATGAACTCGAACCAAATTTTTCGTTGGTCCATCGCCTTGTTTATAACCAAACATTTCGTTGTAACGATGCTCATCCGCTTTCTCTTTTCCGTATTTATATTCAAACCATAAATATTCAGAATAATTAGCAAACGATTCATTCACTGTTAAATTTCCCCAACTTTCAGCCGTAACTAAATCTCCAAACCAATGGTGAAATAATTCGTGCGCAATAACATATTCAGCAGTGTTTTCATCGACTAATTGACCAGCTTTTTGCTGAACACCATCATGAAATAAAGAAGCTGTTGTATTTTCCATAGCTCCAGAAACATATTCGCGAGCCGTCATTTGTGCATATTTATCCCAAGGATAAGGATAGTTTAATCTATCAGAAAAGAACTGAATCATTTCTGGTGTATTACCAAAAATTTGCTTTGCAACATCTTTATATTCTGGTTCTACGTAATAATCAACATTGATATTTTTCCATTTATCATTGATGACTGCGTAATCTCCAATCCCGAAAAAGAATAAATATGGCGCATGTTTTTTATCAAATTTCCAATAATCAGTTTTTGTTCCGTCCGAATTTTTCTTCGAAGATTTCATTGTTCCATTTGATAATGAAACATATTTATCAGGATATGTTAACGTGATTTCTTGTGAAGTTTTTTGATTCGTTTTATCAATTGTCGGGAACCAACAAGAAGAAGATTCAGTTTCGCCTTGTGTCCAAATTTGAGTTGGATAATTTGGTCGTTCACCTTTTGCATTGATAAAATAAACACCTTTTGCATCGTTTATGGCCGCACTTCCTTCTTGTTTTACTTCGTTTGGACGCGCTGTATACTTGATGTAAAGTGTATATTCTTGATCTTTTTTGTATTCTTTATCCAAATCGATGACTAATTGTAAATCATCGTATTTATAATTTAATTTTTTTTTTGTAGCACCATTTACCAAAGCGACTTCGCTAATCAACATTGCTTTTGCGTCTAATGTAACTTTGTTTGTAGCATAGAAATGTGGTTTCAATGTTACCCAAGCTTCACCTAAAACGTGCTCTTTTGCATAATCAAATTTAAGATCCAATTTGGTATGAACAAGATTATTAATTCGTTCTGCTTCTGCACGATAAATATCTAATTTGTTCGTTTGGTTTTCGTTATAACTCGGCGGTGGCGTCATTACTTGCGCATAAGTAAGACTTGATATAATAAAGGCTGATGAAAGCCAAAGGATTCGTTTTTTCATCGTAAAAATTTATTTCTATTGGTTGATAATTTTCTCGAAAAGTTACAAAAAAAGCCTCCAATTTGGAGACTTTAAGTGTTTTTTTATGATTAAACTGCTACAATTCCTTTGATGTGAGGATGAGCTTGATAATTTTCTAATTCGAAATCTTCGTATGTAAAATCAAAAATATCCTTTACATTCGGATTGATTTTCATTGTTGGAAGAGGAAAAGGTTCGCGTGTTAATTGTAGTTCAACTTGTTCAAAATGATTTTTGTAAATATGTGCATCTCCAAAAGTATGCACAAAATCGCCGACTTCTAAATCACAAATTTGTGCAACCATCATTTGTAATAACGCATATGACGCAATATTGAATGGAACACCTAAGAAAATATCTGCACTACGTTGATACAATTGCAACGATAATTTTCCATCATTCACATAAAACTGAAAAAATGCATGACATGGAGCTAAAGCCATTTGATCTAATTCTCCAACATTCCAAGCAGAAACTATAATTCGACGTGAATCAGGATTATTTTTTATTTGATCAATCGCAACTTTAATTTGGTCAACAACTTCTCCATTTGGTTTTCCCCATGAACGCCATTGATGCCCATAAACAGGTCCTAAATCACCATTTTCGTCAGCCCATTCGTTCCAAATTCTAACTCCGTTATCTGTTAAATATTTGATATTTGTATCACCTTTCAAAAACCACAACAATTCGTAGATAATCGATTTTAAATGTAATTTTTTAGTCGTCACCAAAGGAAAACCTTCCGACAAATCGAAACGCATTTGGTAACCAAAAATACTTTTAGTTCCTGTCCCCGTTCTGTCTTCTTTAAAAGCGCCTTCTGCTAAAACCTTTTTACATAAATCGTGATATTGTTGCATTTTGAGTATATTTAACCTTTCAAATTTAGTGATTTTTTTTAGAATGAAAATTAGTTTAATTCTTACAATTTTAGTGTTTTTTATGTTTTTTGCTTCGTATAGCAAATCAGATTTTGGACGAAAAATTGCGCAACATTTTTATTTCCAAACCTTATTTAATGTTGTTTTGGTGGTTGTTTTTGTGTCAAAAATCATTCATCTCAAACTTAATTTAATCTCAATGATTTCGCTAATTGTTATTGGTTGCATGTTGTATATGAGCTTTCCAAATTATTTACAACAATTGAAGAGAAGGATAGGTAAATAGTTACGTATAATTTTTTTATCTTTGCACTTATGAAAAACGAAGCGGGAATTTTTGGTTTAAGACCAGTAATAGAAGCGATTGAAGCAGGGAAAACAATCGACAAAATTTTTATTCAAAAAGGTTTACAAGGTGAAATTTTTTCTGAATTGAGAAAATTAGTAACTGAATATGAAATTCCTGTAAGTTATGTACCTGTAGAAAAACTAAATCGTTTTACAGGAAAAAATCACCAAGGAGTCTATGCATTTATTTCGCCAATCGAATTTGATTCAATCGAAAATGTATTACCTCAAATTTGGGAACAAGGAAAAACACCTTTTATTTTGATTTTAGATCGTGTTTCTGATGTTCGTAATTTTGGTGCAATCGCTCGTACAGCAGAATGTGTTGGTGTTGATGCAATTATTATTCCGGCAAAAGGTTCAGCTTCTGTAAATGCAGATGCGATTAAAACTTCGACAGGAGCGTTGTATAATATTCCGGTTTGTAAAGAAGGAAATTTAGTGAATGTTATTAAATATTTACAGTCGGCTGGAATTTCAATTTTTAGTGCTTCTGAAAAATCAGCAGAATTTATTTACGATGCAGATTTCTCTGTTCCTGCAGCTATTGTGATGGGAAGCGAGGAAGATGGCGTTTCGGATTCTATTATTAAAATTTCAGATAAAATTATTAAATTGCCTATGGCTGGGCAAACTGCTTCATTGAATGTTTCGGTTGCGGCTGGAGCGATTTTGTACGAAGCTGTTCGCCAAAGAATGTTACAAGATTTATTTTAAAAACATATAACGATGACCTATTCTACTTTTATTGGATTTTTGTTGATTGCGATTAGCGTTGCAATGTATTATTTTACGAATTTGGATGTTTCTAGATTATTTTCGGATAAAGAATTTTTGGTAGGAATTACCGGAGGTGCTGGTGTCGGATTTATTTTGGGAGGATTTTTAGGTTGGCTTTATAAATACAAAGCAGTGAACAAAGCGAATGCAGAAATTGCAAACGAAGAAAAACGTAAAGTTGCAGAACAAAAAGCACAAGAAGCAGCTGCAAAAGAGCAAGCAAAGTTAGATGCGCAACAAGAAAAAGATGAATCAGGTTTATTGTAAAATATAAATTAGATAAAATAAAAACGGTTGAAAATTAATTTTCGACCGTTTTTTTATGTTGTATTTCTTGGTAATAAAAACAAGGAACTAAAATCAATAAAAACATGGGCTGAATGAGAAATCTTCTCACATAAAAGAAAACCATTTCGCCTGATGAAAAATGTGTTGAAATCAAATAATTATAGATTGGTAAAAGAACGATTAATCCGATAATCATAATAATGATAGAGAATTTAACGTAACTTTTTTTCCAGAAAATAAACCAAACAATTAATACCGTTAATAATGTATTGATTAGATAGCGAACCATCAGACTTGCGTTTAATTTTGGTAAATCAATTTCAGGAAATTTTGAATGTCCAACAAAATGAAAGTATTCTAAGAAAGGATCATAAAATAAAATATCTTCAAATTTTCGGACTAATATTAATCCAAAAACAAGTAAAACTGCAATTGCATAACGTAAATATTTATTTAGCATTTTGCTTATTGTATTTTGTTACAAAAAATTTGATCCAAACAATCCAAAGAATCACGATTGAACCATAAATAATTGCAGGGAATAGATAATCGTGCGCCATTTTACCATATTCTGCGTGGTATCTAAAAATATAATTTAACAACATAATTCTCGAAATATTCATCACAAAAAGAATTGCTAAACCAGATAAAATAAACAAAAAAGTTTGTTTGAAATTCGTGTAAAAAGCAACGATAAACGCTACGAAAATTATCAGAATAGAAATCGCATTACAACCTTCATTTACAATAGACGCCACTTGTCCGTCCATTACCAAACGCATCCAAGGTTGGTTTTCTGCAATATTAGAAAAAGTAAAAAAACCACATTTGTTCAAGCCAAAAGCTGTTACATCTGACGTTAATTTTGTAAACGGATCAGGGTTATTGTGCGGTAAATATTGATCCAAATACAATTTATAAGCTAAACTTAAAATAATGTAAGTTCCTAAAAAACGTGCAAGGAATAACAATAAAGGTTTAAATTCTTTCATTTGGTTAAAAAATCTTGAACAAATATAAATGAAAAACGTCAACTTTTGATTAAGTTATGATTAATCAATAAATTTGCTTTTTTAGAAGTAACAAAATGCAAGATTTACATAAACGCGTGGATGTCATAATTGATAGCGCAATTTCTACGGAAGACAGATTACAAAAGATTTGTCAATTGTTGAGTGACGAAGTTGAATACTACAATTGGGTGGGATTTTATTTCAAGAATGGAGATAAAAATGAACTAAAACTTGGACCTTATGTTGGTGCAGCTACCGATCATACAATCATTCCTTATGGTAAAGGAATTTGTGGGCAAGTGGCAGAATCTAACGAAACTTTTGTTGTGCCAGACGTTTATGCACAAGATAATTATTTGGCTTGTTCAATAGAAACGAAAGCTGAAATTGTTGTTCCAATTTTCAAAAATGGAGAAAATATTGGTCAAATTGATATCGATTCGCACAAAATTAATCCGTTTACAGAAGACGATACAAAGTTGTTAGATTACGTTTGTCAGCGAGTTTCAGAAATTATTTAAGCAATGATTGATTTAATTTTAAAATATTTTCCTGATTTAACAGAAAAACAAATCGAGCAATTTTCGAAAGTTGGTGATTTGTACAAAGAATGGAACGATCAAATCAATGTTGTTTCTCGAAAAGATATTGATGAAATTTATACGAACCATATTTTACATTCTTTAGCGATTGCAAAAGTGATGGAATTTGCAGATGGTTCTTCTGTTCTGGATGTAGGAACTGGAGGTGGTTTACCAGGAATTCCGTTGGCAATTTTGTTTCCGAATGTTCAGTTTCATTTGGTAGATTCTATCGGGAAAAAAATCAAGGTTGTAAAAGGAGTGGCTGACGGTTTAGGTTTGACGAATGTAAAAGCAGAACAAAAGCGCGCCGAAGAATTAACAGATAAATACGATTTTGTCGTTTCTCGTGCGGTAACAGCAATGCCAAGATTTGCAGAATGGATTCGTGGGAAATTCAAAAAAGAAGCGATTAATCCTTTTCCAAATGGTTTATTATATTTAAAAGGAGGCGATTTGACAGAAGAATTAGCAGGTTTTCCAAATGCAGTTTTATTTGATATTCAAAACTTTTTTGACGAAGATTTCTTCGAAACGAAAAAAGTCGTTTACTTAGAAAAGAAAGATATTTAATTTATAGAAATTATATACTTGAAAACCGAAGTCAATTTGATTTCGGTTTTTTATTTTAACAATTATTGAATTAATCCAAAAAATGAATCTTTAAAACGTTATTTTATCCAATACTTTAAGTTCTTTTTAAGAGGTTTTCTCGTCAAAATTGACTATATTTGTTTGTTTTAAAAAGTTAGAGACATATTATGAGTAATAACACATATACGGCGGATAATATCCAAGCGTTAGAAGGAATGGAGCACGTACGTCTTCGTCCATCGATGTACATTGGAGACGTCGGAGTTAGAGGATTACACCATTTAGTTTACGAGGTTGTTGATAACTCTATTGATGAAGCTTTAGCAGGATACTGTGATACAATCAAGGTAACAATTTTAGAAGGAAACTCGATTCGTGTCGAAGATAACGGACGTGGTATTCCTGTCGACTTACATAAAAAAGAAGGAAAATCTGCATTAGAAGTTGTAATGACGAAAATTGGTGCAGGTGGTAAGTTTGATAAAGATACGTACAAAGTTTCTGGAGGTTTGCACGGTGTTGGAGTTTCGTGTGTTAATGCACTTTCTAACCATTTATCGGCAGAAGTTTTCAAGAACGGAAAACAATATATTCAGGAATATTCGAAAGGGAAACCTTTGTACGATGTAAAAGAAGTTGGAACGACTGATAAAAGTGGTACAACAGTAACTTTTACGCCTGATGATACAATTTTCCAAGAAGTACAAACATATAACTATTCTACTTTAGCAAATCGTTTGCGTGAGTTAGCTTTCTTGAACAAAGGAATCAATATTGTATTGGTTGATGAACGCGAAAAAGATGCTGAAGGAAATCCTGTTACAGAAACTTTTCATTCTGAAGAAGGATTAAAAGAATTTGTTGAGTTTATTGATGGTAGCCGCGAATCTATCATGGACAAAGTAATCTTTATGGAAGGAGAACGTGATGGAATTCCAGTTGAGGTTGCAATGCGATACAATACATCGTATAACGAAAATGTACATTCGTATGTAAATAATATCAATACACATGAAGGTGGAACACATTTATCTGGTTTCCGTCGTGCGTTGACACGTACATTGAAAAAATATGCAGAAGAAAACTTTAATCTTGCAAAAGAAAAAGTTGAAATCGTTGGTGATGATTTCCGTGAAGGATTAACAGCGGTAATTTCGGTAAAAGTAATGGAGCCTCAATTTGAAGGACAAACGAAAACGAAATTAGGAAACTCTGAAGTTTCTCCTGCGGTTGATAAAATCGTAGCAGAAATGTTAACGAATTTCTTAGAAGAAAATCCAACAGAAGCAAAACAAATTGTTGATAAAGTAATTTTAGCAGCAAAAGCTCGTCAGGCAGCGAAGAAAGCTCGTGAAATGGTACAACGCAAAAACCCAATGGGAGGAAGCGGATTGCCAGGGAAGTTAGCGGATTGTTCTTCTCGTAAACCAGAAGAATCTGAGTTATTCTTAGTCGAGGGAGATTCTGCCGGAGGAACGGCAAAACAAGGTCGTGATCGTCATTTTCAAGCAATTTTACCATTACGTGGTAAAATCTTAAATGTTGAAAAAGCGATGGCGCACAAAGTTTTGGATAACGAAGAGATTAAAAATATATATACAGCTTTAGGTGTAACAATTGGAACTGAAGAAGATTCGAAAGCGCTTAATATTTCGAAATTGCGTTATCATAAAGTTGTGATTATGACCGATGCCGATGTCGACGGTTCTCACATCGCGACATTAATTTTGACATTCTTCTTCCGTTACATGAAAGAATTGATTGAGCAAGGACATATTTATATTGCAACGCCACCTTTATATTTAATCAAAAAAGGAGCGAAAGCAGAATATGCTTGGGATGAAAAAGATCGTGAACGTTTAACAGCAGAATTTTCTACAGATGGTTCTGGTAAAGGAGTTACAATTCAACGATACAAAGGTCTTGGGGAAATGAATGCAGAGCAATTATGGGATACAACTCTTAATCCAGAGCACAGAACGTTGCGTAAAGTAACGATTGACAATGCGACAGAAGCAGACCGCGTGTTCTCTATGTTGATGGGTGATGATGTACCGCCTCGTCGTGAATTTATCGAGAAGAATGCACATTATGCAAAAATTGATGTTTAATCGATTTGAATAATATAAAGTAATAAATCCAGCTTTTAAGCTGGATTTATTTTTTGTAATTGAATATATAAATCTTGAATGAAGAAGATTTACTCCGAAATAATCAATGTTGTTGGTACATTGGAAATCCAAATGCTTTTTGTTTCGATTAAGTTTTTCCAACTTTCCATACTAATCATCATTAAATCCATTTCATTTAAAAACTCTTTATCCAATTGTTGTTTATACGAAAGACTAATATGATTTGGTGCAATATTTTCGATACTACGAATAATTTCTTTCACTTCTGAATGACGTTTTGTGTAACCGCTCACGTCTACAATAATAATTTGAGATTCGCTATTCGAGATTAAACGTTGTGCATATTTCAGTAAATCGGCATCTTTATTTCCGAAAAGAGGAAGAAAAACTTTCTCAGCTTTTGTGAAATTTTTGTCCAAAACAATTCCAACAGGAACAGTTGATTTGTTCAATAATTGTTTCGTTCTTTCGTTGAAAATTGAATGATCAAACATGTTTTCTTTTCCAGTAACTTGACCAATCAAAATATCAGGATCAATAATTTTTGTCGTAAATCCTAAAATATTTCCTAACAACGAACCTGAATAAATAGAATTTCTTACACCCATCAACATCAAATCGTAATCACCTTTTTGCGCAACATCTATTGTCTCAAAAACCATATCGGTAGAAACTTTGAACATGGTTGTTACATCTTGGTGTAACTCTTCGGAAACCTCAATAATCGGTTCGAAAATTTCTGCTTCTCTATCCTCAAGATTGAAATGTTGCACTTCGCTACTTTTCATCACATGAATTGCAGAAACAAGTGAATTTTCGTCTTGTTTTTTGATAAAGCTATTAGCTATTCGCAACAATTCAGCACCTTTTTCGGGTGTTTGAAAATCAATTAAAATTTTATATTTCTGACTTTGACTAATTTCAGAAAGTTCATTTTCTGTTTTTTGTTTGCGGAAAATCCAATTGATTAAATCCAAAGCTGGACCTGTCATAAAAGTTGTGACCAAAGCCATTATGACCATCATAGCGAAAACTTCTGGTGTTAAAACCCCTAAATCATATCCAATGTTTAGCACGACTAATTCCATCAAACCTCGTGTATTCATCAAAGCACCAATAGTTAAACTATCTTTCCAGTTTTGTCCAACAAACTTGGCGGCAATTGCACTTCCGATGAATTTTCCTGTTACAGCTACCAAAATAATCAATCCCGCTGTTTGCCATAAATGTGGCGTATCCAATAATCCAATTTGTGTTCTCAAACCTGTAAAAACGAAGAACAAAGGAAGTAATAAAACCAATGAAACATCTTCTATTTTTTCGATGAATAAATTTCTGAATTTTACATTTTCAGGCATAATTGTTCCAGCTAAAAAAGCTCCAAATAATGCATGAATTCCAATGATTTCACTTAAGTATGAAGAAATAATTAAGACCAAGAAAAAGATTCCTATGATAGGTTTTGTAAGCGTTGTTTTGCTTGAATGTACGTCTGCAATTCGTTTTAGGAATGGACGAACGAAACGAGCCATCGCGATAACGTAAACAATTGCTAGTAATATAACATATAATGAACTGACGAATGATCCAGCTTTTACGATGGCGATAACCGCAGCTAATAAACACCAAGCCGTGATGTCGTCGGCAGCTGCACAAGTAATTACAATAGAACCTAAGCGAGTTTTACTAATTCCGCGTTCTTGTACAATACGAGCCAAAACGGGGAAGGCTGTAATACTCATCGAAATTCCGATAAATAGAGCGAATGATAAAAAGTTAATTCCTTCTGGTGCGAATTCCATATAAATTAATCCAGCTAGAGCTAAACCAAGTGTAAATGGAATAATGATACTTGCATGACTAATAACTATGGCATCTTGTGCATTTTTCTTTAGCACTTTCAGGTCTAATTCCATCCCGATAACATACATGAATAGGATCAAACCTATCTGACTGATAAATTCTAAGTTTCCTAACGATTCTTTAGGGAAAAGACCTCCAAAAAATTCTGGGAAATGCATTCCAATGAAAGAAGGACCAAGGAATATACCTGCAATAATTTCTCCAATTACAGTTGGTTGTCCAATTTTATTAAAAATCCATCCAAAAACCCTTGCAGTAAATATAATGGTTACAATTTGTGCTAATAAAATAGCAAGAGGGTGTCCAATATTATGTGTAATACTGTTGATGAAATCATTGAAGTAATTGCTTCCATTTGCAGCATGAACAACATGTTTCCCAGCTTCCATTTCTTCTGCTTTAATCATAATAAAATACATCATGATTGAACAAAGTAGAATGATTATTATATAAAAAATAGAATTTCTTGTCGATTTTTTCATGGCGTTAATTTTCAACAAAAGTCAGAAATTAATTTACAGAAAAATATCAATATTTTTTAAACTTGAGTAAAATGTAATGAAATGGATTTTTTTTGTAATCAAATTGAAATTTGAGCAATAAAATTAGCTTTGTAAACTTCACTTAACACCAAATTAATTACTTTAACCCGTTGTGCATTTTA
>NZ_DEVJ01000033.1:0-15078 GCF_002362875.1 Empedobacter sp. UBA3239
TTTTGAGACAGCTTCTTTTTTTGTAACAATTGGTAAAATATTTATACTAATAAATTAAGCATCAACATTATGAAAATTTATTAAAATTAGAGCAATTAGCAATTTTAATTGTAACGCTAATCATCTATTATAAACTTGATTATTCCTTGTTTTTGTTTGCAATTCTTTTTCTTGCTCCCGATATTTTTATGTTGGGTTATCTTTTTGGAAATAAGATTGGCGCAATATCTTATAATTTTATTCATAATTATTTTACGACAATTTCATTGATTCTCATTGGTTATTTTTTACACATTGAATGGTGTTTAATGATTGGATTAATTTTTTCCGCTCATATTGCGTTAGATCGTTTTTTAGGATTTGGTCTCAAAAAATATGATGGTTTCAAATCCACTCATTTAGATAATTTATAACATCACAACCTCATCTGTTGAACCTTTTTCTAAAATTTCTGAAATACTTCGCATCGTAATTTCTGAAATTTGTTCCAACGCTTCTTGTGTAAAAAAAGCTTGATGCGCAGTTACCAAAACATTTGGAAAACTCATCAATCGCTGAATCATGTCATCCTGAATAATTTCTGCTGATAAATCTTTGAAGAATAATTTTTCTTCTTGTTCATAAACATCAATTCCCAAATAACCAATTTTATGATTTTTTAAAGCTTCAATCGCTTCATGTGTATTGATTAATCCACCTCTACTCGTATTAATAATCGTTACGCCATCTTTCATCATCGCAATCGTTTCTTGATTAATCATGTAATGATTTTCTGGCGTCAGCGGACAATGCAACGAAATAATATCTGAAGTTTTAAACAACTTATCCAGCTCAACATATTCCACGCCATTATTCATCAATTCTTGATCTGGATACAAATCATAAGCAATAATCTTACATCCAAAACCTTTCGCAATATTGATAAAAGCCTTTCCTATTTTTCCTGTTCCAACAATTCCAATCGTCTTCTGAAAAAGATTAAAACCAAGTAAACCGTTCAATGCAAAATTTTGTTCACGAACACGATTATAAGCTTTATGTGTTTTTCGATTCAATGTTAACAACATCGCCATTGTATGTTCAGCAACAGCCTCGGGAGAATATGCAGGAACACGACAAATTTTAATTCCAAATTCTTTCGCAGCTTCCAAATCGACATTATTAAAACCAGCACATCTCAATGCAATAATTTTAACGCCTTTTTTTGCTAAAATTTCAATAACTTGTCGGTTCACTTTATCATTCACAAACACACAAACAGCATGCTCATCTTCAATCGCGTTTACGATATGCGGACCTAAATGTGTTTCATAAAAATTAAGTTCAAAACCGTAATTTTTATTTTCAGCCTCAAAAAAAGTTTTGTCATAAGGCTTAGACGAAAAGAAAGCTATTTTCATTGAATTATTTTTAACTAATTTATGTTTTTAATTAATTGTAATTTACTTTCTACTTGATTATTATAAAATTTTAAATCATTCAAAATTAATTCATCCTCTATTTTTGATATTTTATTAAAAGCTATAAGCTGATGAATAAAAATTTCTAACTTCGTGAAAATTCAAATTCACACATGAAAAATATACTTTTATCAACGATTACATTAGCTTCTTTTACAGCTTTTGGACAAAATATTTCGAATCAAGCTATTGATAAAGTCACAGAAAATGCAATGAAAGCATTTGATGTTCCTGGAATGTCTGTTGCGGTTATCAAAGACAGGACAATTGTGCATTCGAAAGGTTATGGCGTAAAATCTCTTAAAACGGGAGAAAAAGTTCAGTCGAATACAAATTTTGGCATTGCTTCTAACTCGAAAGCTTTTACAGCAGCTGCTTTGGCGATTTTGGTTGATGAAGGAAATATAAAGTGGGATGATAAAGTGATTACGCACATTCCTGAATTCAAGATGTACAACGATTATGTAACCAAAGAGTTTACAATTCGTGATTTATTAACGCATCGAAGTGGATTAGGTTTGGGTGCTGGAGATTTGATGGTTTGGCCTGATGGACATAATTTCACTCCAAAAGATATTATTTCTAATATTCAGTTTTTAAAACCAGTTTCAGATTTCCGTGTAAAATATGATTACGATAATTTATTATACATTATTGCAGGAGTTGTGATTGAAAGAGTTTCGGGGCAATCTTGGACAGATTTTGTAACAAAAAGATTGTTGGAACCAATTGGAATGACGAATACTGCAGCGAATTGGCATTTGCTAAAAGACAAGAAAAATGCAATTAATCCGCACGTTCCAATTGACGGAAAATTACAAGTGATTGATCGTTATACGAACACCATTTTTGATGCAGCTGCAGGAATTTATTCGAATGTAGATGATCTTGCAAAATGGTTGCAATTCAATTTAGATAAAGGAAAAGTGAATGGAAAACAAATTATTTCGGAAAAACAAATGAACGAAATGATTACACCACAAACTTTACAACCAAATCGTACTACTCCACCTTATAATTCATTATTCAAAGCGTATGGTTTGGGATGGCAATTGCAGGATATGAACGGAAAATTGGAAGTTTCGCATACTGGTGGATTGGAAGGAATTGTAACACAAACGATGTTTTATCCTCAAGAAAAATTAGGAATTGTGATTTTGACTAACCAACAATCGGGTGCAGCTTTCCGAGCAATTTCGAATACAATCAAAGATTTTTACTTAAAAAATCCATCTACAGATTGGGTAAAAACGTATGATGATATGATGAAGAAAAATGTGGAAGAAGCCGATGTTATAACTGATGAAGTTTGGAAAACAGTTGAAGCAAATCAAAAAAATAAAGCCATCAAATTTGATTCAAAAAGCGTAATCGGAACGTATAAAGACAATTGGTTTGGTGATGTTGTAATTTATGAAAAGAAAGGAAAAATCATTTTCGAATCGAAACGTTCGCCTCAATTAACTGGTGAAATGTCATTTTACAAAGACAATACGTTTGCGGTAAAATGGTACAATCGTTATTTCCATGCAGACGCTTTTGTTTATGCAGAAATGAAAGATGGAAAAATGACAGGTTTCAAAATGAAAGCCATTTCTCCGTTAACAGATTTCAGTTACGATTTCCAAGATTTAGATTTTACGAGAAAATAAATTTTAATAAATACTAATCAAATGCGAAGTTCGAAATTCGAACTTCGTTTTTTTCTATTAAAAATGAAATTCAAAGGTTACGCATATGGACTAATTTCTTCCATATCTTATGGATTAATTCCATTATTTATCCTACCTATAAAACAGGCAAATTTTTCGATGGATACTACATTATTCTATCGATTCTTTTTTTCTGCATTGATTGTCGGAACATATTTATTCATCAAAAAACAATCATTCAAAATAGATGTGAAACAGATTCCATTTTTAATCATTTTAGGATTATTGTACGGAATCTCAGCGGATGCCTTATTTTTAGGTTATGATTATTTAACTCCTGGAATTGCCTCCACATTATTATTCGTTTATCCGTTGATTGTTGCCATCATAATGGCTGTTTTCTTCAAAGAAAGAATTACAATTTCAACTATTGTAGCCATTGTTTTTGTACTGGCTGGTGTAATTTTACTAAGTTTCAAAGAAGGAAAATTTGAACTAAATCCAATCGGATTAGGAATTGTTTTTATCAGTGCTTTGGGTTACGGATTATATATTGTGACAGTCAACAAATCGAAAGTACGAGATATAAAAGGCTTTATATTAAGCTTTTATTCGTTTCTATTTACAACGATTTATTACGCAACAAAAATGATTATTCACAAAGAATCCTTCATTTTACCATCATTAGAATTAACCTTCAACTTTTTTATATTTGCGTTTGTTACGACAGTTGTTTCGAGCATCGCTTTGATTTATGCAATTAAAAACATTGGTTCTACAGCCACTTCTATTCTTGGCGCATCAGAACCTGTGGTTGCCGTTGCTGTAAGTGTTATGATCTTTGGTGAAGATTTTTCGTTGAGTTTGGCTTTAGGAATTTTTATGATTATTCTAGGCGTGACTCTGAATGTAATTGGTGATGCATATCAACAAAAAAGATTGAAGTAATTGTAAATCCTATTTTTAACTTTGCATCAATGAAACAGAAATTTAATCCTGAAGGTTGGAATCGTATAGAGCATTTTAATATGTTCTCGAAAATGGATAATCCGTATGTCGGAGTTGTGGCGGAGGTTGAATGTTCTAAAGCGTACAAATTTGCCAAAGCAAATAAATTGTCTTTTTTCGCAGTCTATTTACATTGCTCGATGTTGGCAGAAAATAAGATTAATGAGTTTAAATATCGCATCGAAGATGATGAAATTTTTGTGTACGATCATTTAGATTGCGGAACAACAATTGGTAGAAAAGACGGAACTTTTGGTTTTGCGTTGATGAATTTTACCGAAGATTTTAATGCATTTAACGCACAACTTCAAGAGCAAATACAAAGTGTAGAAAATTCGGTTGGTTTGCACATCAAAAATGAAGAAATTACCATTGGCTTGGTTCGTCATTCTACGTTTCCATGGTCGAGATTTACGGGATTAGTGCAACCAAGTAACTTTGGAACAGGAGAATCTATTCCGCGAATTATTTTTGGAAAAGCGTATACGCAAAACGATAAAATGTATATGCCTGTTTCGATTGAGGCGAATCATGGTTTTGTAGATGGTTTTCATTTGGCAAATTATCTGCAAGAATTTGAAAAAGAATTAGGTAAATATTAGAAATAGTAAAAACGAATTTCGAGTTTCGAAATTCGTTTTTTTATTTTACATCATTAGGATGAATAAACGGTTCTTGTTCTGGAATTTCCTCATATTGAATAGGAAAATATTTTTTATCTTCTTCTAAAACAAAATCATCCGTATAATTATAAAAATGCTCCAACTTTCTTAATTGATACTTTCCTTCTTCATCTTTATGAAATCGAAAAGCGTAACCTTTTATTTCACAGCAGAATATTATTTTTTCTTTATCTAAAGGGATATAATTTAAATTTGAGATATCGATATATTCATCTAATACTTCATTTTTATCTAAAAGAATAGTATAATCTGTATTTTGAATAGTAATTGGTAATGTATAATAATTCCCTATTGAACAGTCTTGTCCAGTCGAAGAAATATATAAATAAAATTTTTCTTTTGCGAAAAAGAGAGAGATTGTTCTAATTGGTATATGATTACTTTTTGTAATATCAATAGCTTGTTCAATAACTTCATTTACATTCTCATCTTTAAAAACTGAATCTGCTTTTATTTCATTCTTCTTTTCCCAACCTTTAGCAGATTGACTGCTCGGTTGCTCACATTGAACAAAAAGAATGAATAAGAGTAAAAAATATAAATTCTTCATATAAGTGTTTTGATTAAAGATAATCAATTCACTGCAACTTTTTTATTTAGTTTTTTTGACCAAGAAAAAATATAAATCGTTCCGATAATTGAAGGCACAATCCAAAAATAAATATTATCTCCAAATCCAGCGCCTGCAACCAAAAACGCTGTTACTGAAGCGATATAAGCACCAACCATTTTTCCAACATGATTCATTGTCCATTTTTTATAATTCTCTGTATTCTTGTAAAAAACAAAATCTCGATAACACATAAACCCTCCTAAAAACCCAAAAATTAAATACAATAATCCAATTGCATTGCTTGTGAAAAGTGGAAGTAATCCAAAAACAATCATCACAATAGATGTGATAAACATTGCTCCAGAAATGATTTTATCCAAATTATTAGAATAGTTTTTGCGCTTATAATTTAGAATTCTATTTCCGATCAAAATCATATAAATCGTGAAAATACCAATCATTAAAAGAAAAGAATTGTGGTGATTTGGAAAAGCACAAATAATCAACGAAAGAACAGAACTGACTAACATACCAATCGAAAATATTTTTCCCACTTTTTTGTGTGTCGAATTTCCTTTTTTTATAATCATAACAGCTGTTCCAGCAACCAAGCCAATTCCTCCAAAAAATGCGTGAATGTAAATAATGATGTTGACTAAATTTTCCATAATGTGTTTATTTATTATGGAATAAAATTAAGTGAAGTCGTTTTTAATTTTAAAAATAGTTGACCGAATTGTCGAATTTTAAGGATGAATTGTATTACTCTTTTGTTTTCACTGTTTCTATAGCATCATTCATCAAATCGAACTCGTAACCTTTGTACGCTAAATATGCTTTTACTTTGTTTATTTTCTTGAAAGATTCTCGCTCAGAAGCTAATAAATTGAACTTTTTTTGTGTTAAATGCAATAAATTATTCCAATATTTATCCAAATCAATTTCTTCTTTAAATGCTTTTTCAATTAATTTTTGATCAATTTGACGCATTTTTAATTCTTGACGAAGACGATTTCTTCCCCACATTTTTTGATTGACTTTTCCTCGAACAAAATTATGAACAAATCGTTCTTCATTCAGGAATCCGTAATGAATTAGCTTAAAAATAATCTCATCTTTCGCTTCTGGAATCAAATCAAAATCACGAAGTTTTTTCTCTACTTCCCAATGACAACGATCTTGATAAAGACAATATTTTGCCATTTTATCTTTGATTTCATCAATCGTATAAATCTTTTTTGGGTTGTCTTTAGAGAAATTCATGCAACAAAGTTAAGATTTTAATAAGAAAATTGTTTGATTAACTTGATGAGGATCCTGAAAAAAGTTCAGGATTAATCAACAAAAAAACTGAATCATTTCTGATTCAGTTTTTATATTATTTATTTTAAATAGTTGAAGGAAAAAATATGAACTTCTCAATTCTAATTTCTCACATCTCAATACTATTTTTATTAAGCTTTTTGTAATTCCGCGATATATGCTGTTGGATCCTCAGCATTGAAAACTGCCGAACCAGCAACTAAAGCATCTGCACCAGCTTCTACCAATTTTGATGCATTTTGTACTCCAACTCCTCCATCAATTTCGATGATAACATTTGCATTTGCTTCTGTAATCATTTTTTTCAATTTTGATACTTTGTTGTATGTATTCTCGATGAATTTTTGACCTCCAAAACCTGGATTAACACTCATGATTAGAACTAAATCTAAATCGTTAATCACATCTTCTAAAACAGATACTGGTGTATGCGGATTAAGCGCCACTCCTGCTTTCATTCCTTCAGCTTTTATAGCCTGAATTGTACGATGTAAATGTGTACACGCTTCGTAATGAACAGTCAAAATATCTGCACCAACTTGTTTGAAAGTTGAAATGTAACGATCTGGATCAACAATCATTAAATGTACATCTAAAACTTTTTCTGTTAACGAATTAATTTTCTCAATAATTGGCATTCCGTAAGAGATATTTGGAACAAAAACGCCGTCCATTACATCTAAATGAAACCATTCGGCTTGAGAATTATTAACCATTTCGATGTCTTTTGCTAAATTCCCGAAATCGGCTGCTAAAATTGATGGTGCTACTATTGGCATAATCTTATTTGTTGTTTGTTTGTATTTTGTGGTGCAAAGGTAATGAAATAAAAAAATCGTTGAAAACTCAACGATTTATATTTTTTTTAGAAATTGTAACCAACTCGAAAACCTAAATCTAAGGCAACTCCTGTATTTGTACTCTTTACTTCTGATGTTGTATAATTATCAAAATCATAGTTTGTATATGTTTCTTGATAAAGAGAAAGTCCTAATCCCGTATAAAACTCATAAAAAAAGTTTTGAGCAAAAGAACGTTTAAATCCATAATTGAACGTAATAGAACCTTGTGGATTAACACCTAAATTATCACTATTAGAAGTTGTTAACCAATCTGGCGTATAAGTTCCTTTTACAGCAATATAATTCCCAGAATTATTCTTGGTATTTTTTCCTTTGCCAATTCTTCGGTCAAAATTATAGTAATAACGTCCTTCTAAAGCAATATTTGTTGTTAAAATATACTCAAAATCACTTCCATAAAAATCGCTATAACTGTATTTAAAACCTCCCAAATAGTCTAAAGATCCAACAGCTGTGAAATTTTCGGATAAAGCTTTTTCATATTGAATTCCGATTCCAATAAAACTAACGTTTGCATTAAACAAATCTGTTGCTTTTTCTTGAGCAAAAAGAGAAGATGATAATAAGAAAGTAAATATTAGTTTTTTCATTTTCAGTGTTAATTAATTCAATACGAATATAACTGAAAAAATGATTCAGAAAAATTATTTTTAATCCAAGAAAACTCTATTGTCAATAAAGTTATAAGGTTCTTCGTCTTTCAATTCTTCGTTGATAATAAAATGAATCGAATCTTTTGACATAAAAATATAAGTATAAATATCTGCCATCTCATCAGAATCTCTAAACTCGTAATATTCATCACCAATCGTGCACCAAACACCTTCGTCTTCAGAAAAAGTTACACGATCATCACTATAAATCGTTTTAAAGTTAACCGTCATTGTGCCGTCAGCTTTTCTATTGACCATCCAACTATTTGTTTCTCCTTTAAAAAATTTCCCATGATCAGTTCCAGACCAAATTCCAACGAATCTGTCATCTACATCCATAGATTTTATATACTCTTTCATTTGGTTTTGATCAGCTTTGTTCATAATGATTTTCTATATTAAAATTAGCTTAAAAGTAGCCAATCTATACTTCTTCTCATCTCAAAAAGACTTAATTTGCAGCTTGGGATAAAAACAACAAATTTATGGAAAATAATATGCTTAATCAACATCCAGCAGATATTGCCGAACAATTGACTGCACTGAACGTAAAGGAAAGAAATATCGCTTTTTATTCGCTTTCGAATGATGATAAAGTTGAAGTATTCTCCTATTTTGAACCCGATATTCAGTACGAAATTGTAAAAAGTTTGACGGACGAAGATTTAGCTGAAGTTTTGAACAATCTTGATCCTGATGACCGAACAGAACTATTTGAAAATTTCCCAGATCAATTAATCAAACATTCCATTAATCTTTTAAATCCTGAAGAACGCGCTACAGCACTAAATTTGATTGGATACAAAGAAGATTCGATTGCGCGTTTGATGACGCCAAATTATATTCAGGTAAAAGAACATTATACGGTAAAACAAGTTTTGGCGCACATCAAAAAATATGGAAAAAAAGCGGAAACGTTGACGTATATTTTTATTGTTGATGGAAAAAATAGATTGATTGATGATTTAAAAATTGGCGAAATTCTTTTGGCTGATGAAGATACGAAAGTAGAAGATTTGATCGATCATAATTTTGTTTCAATCAAGACGACGACTCCTTTAGAAGATGCGTTAGAAGTTTTTGATAAATACGATCGTTCTGCGATCCCAATTGTGACAGAGAATGATGTTTTGGTCGGAATTGTAACCTTCGACGACATCTTGGATCGAATGAAAATGCGTGATACAGAAGATATTCAGAAATTCGGAGGGATGGAAGAATTGGATGTTTCGTATACTAAAACACCTATTGCGGAATTAATTAAAAAGCGCGCAGGTTGGCTGGTTATCTTATTTATTGGCGAAATGTTTACTGCTTCTGCTATGAGTTATTATGACCAAGAAATCGAAAAAGCGGTTGTACTCGCTTTATTTGTTCCATTGATTATTTCGAGTGGCGGAAATTCTGGTTCTCAAGCGGCTTCGCTGATTATTCGTGCGATGGCTTTGGGCGAATTGAAACTAAAAGATTGGTGGTATGTAATGAAGAAAGAGTTTGCTTCAGGATTAATCTTAGGTGCAATTCTTGGATTTGTTGGTTTTATCAGAATCTTAATTTGGCAAAAAACTGGAATTTATAGTTATGGAGAATATTGGTTGTATGTAGCTTTAACAGTCGCTTTATCCTTAATCGTTATTGTTTTATGGGGAACACTTTCTGGATCTTTAGTTCCATTTATTTTGAGAAAAATTGGATTTGATCCCGCAACAGCATCCTCGCCTTTTGTCGCAACTTTGGTTGACGTTTCAGGATTGATTATCTACTTTACAATTGCTGCATTCTTACTAAGCGGAAAATTATTATAAAAAAAATCCAACCAATTGGCTGGATTTTTTTATTTTTATTATCGTCCGATATATGTTTTCAAAATCTTAGATCTCGAAGTATGTTTTAAACGGCGAATTGCTTTTTCTTTAATTTGACGAACACGTTCTCTTGTTAAATCAAACGTTTCTCCAATTTCTTCTAACGTCATTGGATGTTGACCGTTTAATCCGAAGTATAAACGAATTAAATCAGCTTCACGAGGCGTTAATGTTTGCAATGCACGTTCAATCTCTACACGTAATGACTCAATCATCAATTGTACATCTGGAGATGGAGATTCACCAATGTTTAATACATCGTATAAGTTAGAATCTTCTCCTTCTACTAATGGTGCATCCATTGAGACGTGACGACCAGAGTTTTTCATCGACTCTTTTACATCACCTTCAGACATATCCAAAACTTCAGAAATTTCTTCTGCAGATGGAGCACGTTCATGTTCTTGCTCTAATAAAGCATAGGCTTTATTAATTTTATTGATCGATCCAATTTTATTTAATGGTAAACGTACAATACGAGATTGCTCTGCTAATGCTTGTAAGATAGATTGACGAATCCACCAAACTGCATAAGAGATAAATTTGAAACCACGCGTTTCGTCAAAACGTTGTGCAGCTTTTATCAAACCTAAGTTTCCTTCATTAATTAAATCTGGTAAACTTAAACCTTGATTTTGATATTGTTTCGCAACAGATACCACGAAACGTAAGTTTGCTTTTGTTAATTTTTCTAAGGCAACACGATCTCCTGCTTTGATACGTTGTGCTAACTCTACTTCCTCCTCCGCTGTAATCAAATCTACTTTACCAATCTCTTGTAAGTATTTATCCAACGACGCAGTTTCACGATTTGTTACCTGCTTTGTAATTTTAAGCTGTCTCATTTAACTAAAACCCTCCTATTATTAATGATTATTATCGATTTCTTTTGGCATTTTATCAACACCACTATATATGTATACGCAGATAACTGAAAAAGGTTACAAAATATTGTAAAATATTTCAGAATTAATGTCTTAAAACTTCGTAAATCATTTGTGCAGAGAGTTTCGCTGTCGAGTTATCAACATCAAAAAGCGAATTATATTCAACTAAATCAAATATTTTCACTTTATTTGAGTTCATTAAAACCTTCAAAATATATTTAACCTGAAAAGGAGTCAAACCATTAATTGTCGTTGCACTTACACCTGGCGCATAAGCTGCATCAAAAACATCCATATCCAACGAAACATAAAGCGCATCAAATTGTTGAAGAATCGTTTTCAAATCATCTATCACTTTATTCAAATTAAGATGAACTTCGTCTGCCATGATAAAATTAACACCTAAATTTTCTGCACGTTGAAATAAAGCTTTCGTATTTCCTAATTCTTGAATACCGATTGGAATATAATTGAAAGCCATTTCATTTTCTTCGCAATACTTAGCCATTTCGTAAAAAGGCGTTCCAGAAGTTGATTGTGGATTTGGCGTTCTCAAATCAAAATGTGCATCAAGATTGATAATTCCAATATTTTTGTATGATTTCGCTAAAGCCAAAAAATCTCCTAAAGCTGTTTCATGTCCACCTCCAATTACAATCGGAAAATGATTTTGTTGAATGATTTTATCAACTTGATTGATTTGTTCATCTCTCGCAGATTCTAGATTCTTATCATCACAGTGAAAATTTCCAGCATCGAAAATAAAATCAGTTTCAGAAAAATGTAAAGGCAAATTCGCTAAACTTTTACGAATCAAATCTGGCGAATTTTTCGCTCCAATTCGCCCTTTATTTCGTTCAACACCTTCTTCCGAACAAAATCCTAAAAGTACTTTTGGTTGAATGGATGATAATTCAAATTTATCGTAATCAGAAATTACTTGATGAATTCTTAGTCCTAATTCTCCATCTTCAGAATCAATTCTTCCTGTCCAAATTTCTTGATTAAATGGTGTTTTTTGCATGATTAATAAAATTTAGGTAACGACAATTTATATTTTACAGTTACAATACGAATCGCAGCGATAATAGCTCCCGAAACAATGAAATTGATATTACGATCTAATCCAAAATTATCAAAAATTAAATACATCACACCTCCTGCGATACATGCCATTGCATAAATTTCTTTCACAAAAACTGTAGGCGTTTTATTCATCAAAACATCGCGCAACATACCACCCATTACAGCGGTCATCATTCCCATCATCACAGAAATAAAATTGTTTGCACCCAAAGAATGTGCTTTCTCTAAACCTACTATTGTAAATAAAGCAATTCCTAATGTGTCGAAAAGCATTAATGTTACTCTTAACCGTGAAAAATATTTGAAAAATAATCCTGCCAATAAAATTCCAGCAAAAACTGCGTAAATGACATTCATATCATTTATCCAAACTAACGGATAACTGTTAAGGAATAAATCGCGTAAAGTTCCGCCACCAACAGCCGTTATAAAAGCAAAGCAAGCAATTCCGAACCAATCGTGTTTTTGTCTTTCATCTCCAGCTAAAGCACCAGAAATTGCGAACACAACTGTTCCGAATAATTCAAAAAAGTATTGAATTTCCATCTATAAAAAATTAGTTCGCTAAGATACGAATCTATAAATTAATGACTTTTAAACTTTGGTAATGATAAATTGTATTTAATTGCAACCAAACGAATTGCGACAATTACAGCTCCCGAAACAAAGAAATTAATATTACGATCAAGTCCCAATTTCCATAAAATCATGTAAATAACTGCACCACAAAGACATGCGAACGCATAAATTTCTTTCTTGAAAATAATAGGAACTTCATTCAACATCATATCTCGAATAATGGATCCAAAAACCGCAGTAAACATTCCCATTACAGGTGCAATTACGGGATGAATTCCAAGATTTAGAGCTTTTTCTAAACCAACAATCGTAAACAAAGCAATCCCTAACGTATCAAAAAGCATAAATGTTTTACGAAGTTTAAGTAAAGGCGTATAGAAAATTGCGGCTAAAACAACACCAATCCCTACCGCATAAATAAGATTCACATCCTTTATCCACATAATCTCAACAGAAAGTAATATATCACGTATTGTACCGCCTCCAATTGAAGTTAGGAAAGCAATAAAGGTTACACCAAACCAATCATTTCCCGATTTTTCATCTGCTGCTAAAGCGCCCGAAATTCCAAAAAAAAGTGTACCAAATAATTCGAAAAAATATTGAATCTCCATTTCTATTGTATTAAATCATATTGTGTTGTGCTCTGTCAAAAATAAACACTTTTCTTTTTTTAACGATGTTTAAATATACAATCGAAAATAAAAAAAGACTAACACATTTGTTAGTCTTTTTGTTAATATTAATAATAATTTGTTTTTTCTAATTGCTTTTCATCAATCGGATCTTCATCCAAATAGCGTTCTAAACTATCATCTAACTCTTTCATCCAAGGTGTGTGATGTTTTTCTGCTTTCGTTTCGTCCATAACAGAGGTATAGGTTTTATCTCGATAAGTTAAAATATTTTCTTCTTTATCTTTTAACCAAGATTTGAACATATTAGCTACTTTATCCAAATCGAACATAGGATAATCAGTCATATGAATCAAATCCTTCAAATAATCCGTTTGAAAATCAACATGGTCGTCAGCAGAAATTGATTGTTTTTCATAATCAATCCATTTCTGAATATTGTTTTGAATATCCTGTTTTGAAGGTAAATTAATTCGTCCCAAAATATAATCGCGTGCAAACCATGCTTGTGCATCAAACATATTAAATGTGTAATATTGATCCTGCATTCCCAAAAATAACAATTGAGCATTTACATCTGATATTACACCTTTATACATTCCTTCTGGATACAAACAATTCTTAGTTTTTAGACGTAAATTATCTGGCAAAAACGGAAATTTGTGTTGATAACCTGTACACATAATCACTGCATCAAACTCTTTTGATGTTCCGTCTTTGAAAAATGCTTTCTTATCCTCAAAATGAGTGACCAAAGGCAATTCTTCTATTCCTTTTGGCCATTTACAATCGATTGGATTTGTACGATAAGAAATTGTGACCGATTTAGTTCCGTGTTTATAACATTGTACCGCAATATCTTCTGCCGAATAACTACTACCGATCAATAAAATTTCTTTACCTCTAAATGGATCAGCTCCACGAAAATCATGCGCATGCATTACATTTCCTGTATAATTCTCGATCCCTTTAAAATAAGGCATATTTGGTGTAGAAAAATGTCCAGTTCCGACAATTAAATAATCGAAATATTCTTCGAAAGTTTGATTTTTCTTTAAATCATCAAAAACAACGCGAAATTGTTTTTTATCCTCTACATAATCTACCCACCTTGCAACGGTATTAAACTGAATGTACTTTCGCGCATTACTTTGTTTAATTCTTCCTTCTATATAATCGAATAATACTTCTCTAGGTGGATAAGAAGATATTGTTTGACCAAAGTGTTCAGAAAATGTATAATCTGCAAATTCTAAACATTCTTTTGGTCCATTCGACCATAAATATTTATACATACTGCCATGCAATGGCTCTCCGTATTTACCTACTCCTGTACGCCAAGTGTAGTTCCACATTCCCCCCCAGTTGTCTTGCTTCTCAAAACATTTAATTTCTGGAATTTTGTTACCTTTTTTCTCTTCTGACTCAAATGCTCTTAACATTGCCAAACCACTTGGTCCAGCCCCGATAATGCCTACTTTTAAACTCATGAATTGTTTTTAATTAAACTTATATGAACTACTCAACTATCTCTCAATAGTAATTGATTTTTATGCCTGAAACGACCTGATATAGAAAAAAACATCTATAAAAATTGTGTAAAACAGAATAGAATGTGTAATCTAATGATTACAACATATAAAGAGATAGAAAACCTCTTGCTGAATAAATAAAATTTTATTCAAAATTAAATTATTCTTCAATGTACTAAAATTATAGCAGATGGACAAATATTAATGAAACATAATGATAAGCGTAATTATTATGGCGTTCCCTTCGGTCGGGCTATCCGTTGCAATCTTTTGTAGAATAAAATTGGAAGTGATTACAG
>NZ_DEVJ01000062.1:0-7247 GCF_002362875.1 Empedobacter sp. UBA3239
TAATCAAACAAAATCTGCCACTATTTAATCGAGCTCAACGAAAAATTAAGTTTTTCTATGCTTTGAACAAAGAAATAAATTCGGATGGTTATCATGCATTAATTGTGAAGAAAATTGATAACTCTGGGAACGAAATTATCTCATTTACATCGTTAAATGAAGCAAAAGATTATTTATTTTACATTACAGATAAATATAAGCTTTGTCAAAAAATAAATGGTTTATATAAAACCAAATCAAGTTGTTTTCAATATAGTTTAGACGAATGTAACGGAGCTTGTATAAATAGGGAAGAAGTGAAACTTTACAACAAAAGAGTTCGTCAATTTTTGAAAACAATACATTTACCCAAAAAGGACTTTTTATTTGAATTGGTTGGAAGAACTGAAAATGAAAAAGGTATTGTATTAATTGAAAAAGGAGTTTACAAAGGATTTGGCTATTGCGATCATTTAATTGAGAATCTAGACGAAATGAAATTATTTATTGAGCAAAAACAAGATAATAAGGATGTCCGAAAAATCTTATTTCGACATATAAAATCCGAATTATCCAAATAAACTCACTTGACCATCTTCACGCTGGTAGCTGAAATCAGTAAACGGAACAATTGGTTTACAATCTAACCAATTCATCAAATTCTCACCATCATTTAGGACTATTGGCATACGATGTTTAGTATTGTGGATATAATCCATAATGCCGACAGCTTCAGTTGTAACTATCGTAAACGTATCATCAGAATATAATCCTGCTAAACACATCAAATTATTGTTGATTCCGATATCATATTTGATTTTGTCTTTGCCTTCGTGTCGCCATTCATAAAAGCCATCAACCAATATCACACAACGATTGGTGTAAGCATCTCGAAAAGATGGTTTTTCATCTATAGTTTCAATACGTGCGTTTAGTGTATTATTCGAATTAAAATCATTTCCAGCCCAATGCGGAACTAAACCCCATTCCAACAAATGAATAAAATCTTGTTGATTGGTGATAACAGGTAATTTCGGATGATCAAAACCTTTGAAATGAGGATTTGGCGCAAATCTAACTTCAGGTTTGAATTTCAACCTTGATTTCTTTTCAATCTGTTCTTTTGTTTTGGTCACTTTTACATGAAAACACATAGCATCAACTTTGGAATAAAGATAATGATTAGGAAGAAAAGAACAATCAAAAAATAGAAGCTATTGAAACGATTGAAAACAAGTGAAACGAATTTTTTATAAACTTACGGTTTCACGTAAATCAGATTGTAACGCTCTATGTAGTTTTGTTGTATCAAGAAAATTAATTGTGATGGGAATATTTGATTTTTTAAAAAAGAAAGAATTTGATAAAATTTCTGAACTCGAAAAAAAGATTATTAGTTTAGAAAATACTAATTCTGAATTGAACTCTAATCTAACTAGATATAACGGAATAGTGGATGTAGAATTCTATATAAAAACAGAAAAAGAAAATCAACTATAGAATCAATTGAAATGATTGAAGAAGAATTCCCAACGAGTTTAATGTAATTCTAATATAAAGACTACTTAACGTTAGAAAAAAAACGTTTTATATGCCGAATTTACATTTTACTTTTAAACAATATAGATGTGTTAATTCGTTATTAAAATAAACTTACATTGTTATGTTTCCATAAGGATCAGATTTTAATAAAAGAATTTTGGCATTAGGATACATTGAGTAATAATTATAATCTATCTTCACGAAATCTGAAATCATAGTAAAACCACCGTCATCTGTCGCTAACACATCAACTCCTGCAGTGTATGAATAATCAAAAGCAATTGTTTTTTGCCATAGCTTTTTACCTTCTGGAGATAAATTAATGTATCTTATATCTGAGAACCCCATAGATCTATTATTATCTTTACCTGTAACCAATATATCTGAATTTGATAATTCAGTAACCGAAAATTGTGCAATTTCATCTGATAGGAAAGAGTGTTCCCATATAAAATTACCACTTTGATCAATTTTCTTTATAATATCAAATCTTTTATCATAAGCTCCCATCCAATGTCCCTGAATAATGAAATTTTCATCCTTTGTATTAATTATTTTTATTGGAAAACAATAACCATCGCCAAATTTTTTTTCGAAAATTTTATTACCATTCATATCAATTTTAAACAACCAAAATTTAGCATTAGAATATGTACCATTTTGGTCTTCAAGACGAGTATCTCCAAACATAATCATGTTATTATTCTTATCAAATGCTAAATCTAAAATATTATTATAATAATCTAATTCGTATGACTTATGCCATAATATGTTTTTATTTGGAGAAAACTTTACAGCAACACCTTTTATATCATCCATAAATTCTGAATGCATATGATTTCCAACAACAACCAAATTATTTTGTTGATCATACTTTAAAGACTCTAATAAAATATACTGATCGTATCCATATATTTCTCTAAAATCTTTTTGCCATATTTTATTGCCATTTTTATCTAATTGAACTACATAGTGTTGGTACGTGAAAATAGATCCATTATTAGAATTAATAATTTCAACAGGTTTATTTAATGTTTGATAAAAATCTGGATCTGAAAAAGTATAATATTTATTCCAAATTAAATCGCCTTCAGCATTAATTTTAAACACAAATACTGAACGAGAGAATATACCAGAAACCAAATAATGATTATCCTCTGTTAAAGTAATTGATGATAATTCACCATGATATTTATTTGGACCATAATCATAATCCTTCATAAATTTCAAGTAATATTTGAAAGTTATAAATTTAAAATATTCTCTTGTTTCATTACCATGACTGTCTTTTGCTATTATATAACCAGAGTAGTTTTTTAATTCTTCAAGATTTTGAAAATTAGCTTCTAAATCAATTAGATCTGAGAAAATTTTTACATTTTCTAGATAAATATCATATTTGACAGGATCATTATCAGGGTCAATTGCAGCATTCCAAATTATTTTAGCACTAGAATGTGACACATCTTTAATTGTTATCTCAAAGTTTTTTGGAGCTTGATTTACTTTTGTTACATCATCTTTTATATCTAACTTATCGTCGTCGTTTGAACAAGAAAACAAAAAGCCAATTGAAAAAAAAAGAAATATTTTAATATACTGCATTCTTATAAATTAGGTGAAAAAATACTTTTACAATAATAAATAAAGGATAATACTAAATAATTAACAAAATTTTTGTTTAAATATTACAACCAATATTTTTTTAACGAAGTAAAATACGGTGACTTTCGTAGTAAATCATCTATATTTTCATTTAGTGAAATTTAACTCAAATATACAAACAAAATTATATTGTATACCATGTTGTGTAAAATAAACAACCTCTTTAAAATCACTTTTAAAAAGGTTGTTATTTATACTATTCCGTGTTTTTGTACCTGAAATTGGAGTTGTGAACAGTTATCTTGTTATATGCTGTTTCATTTGTACATCTCAAGCACATATTTTACGTTTTCATTATTTAATTCTTTTAATTTTTCTATAGCACTATTAGAAATGTCTGAGTTAATTGTTTTTAGCGCATGAACACATTTTCTCAAAGTTGCCTCCAATTCATCATCATACCATCGGAAATGTTCTCTATCAATCGCAATATTTAAAATCGGTTCAACAAGTCTATCGTCTCTCAAATTCTCTAAGTAAATTGTGTTGACTAAATCTTCGTGCTGACTATGCCAAGTTTCCTTTAGAGCTTTTTCAAGATACTCGAAACAATTGCTGTCAAGCTTGTCTAAATTGTTGAAATTTAGATATTTAATAAGTTATTGTTCGTCTTTGTTTTCTACAGCTTTTCTGAATTTGTCTTTCATTGTTGCGTTTGTTTTTCAAATGGAAATATTGGCGAAGTACGGATTAAGTTAAGCAAATATACAATTCAGAGCCAAACGAAGCCAAAGCTGTTCCATTATTTGTAAAGCTACAAAAAATACGAATATGGATAGCTTTTGAGGTATTAGATAAAAACAGCAATCTAATCAAAACCAGCATTAATACTATCTTCAGACTTTTTTATTTCGTTATTTCATCAATAAAATCGTGTAGTCTTTTCGGTTTTATTCTTCCTCTAGTTTTATAATTAAGAAAACAAGTTGTTACAATTACCATTTATAAATCGGGAATAATACAAATCATTTTTCCTTCACAACCAATTGCTACAAAAACTTGATGTACGTTTGTTTTTATTCGTCAACAATAATAGCCGTAACCATTTGCATTTGGTAAAACATCCCAAGAATCTAATTTTACTTGTTCAGAAGTAAATTCCTCAATCCATTTTGAAGAAACAATTTGATTATTTTCATATTTCCCTTTATTCAAAACTAATTTTCCAAATTTTAGCATATCATTTGGTTTCATAAATAATTCTGAACCCGCTAAATTTCTATTTAAAACATTAAGTGACTGAAACTAATTTTGATCGTCGAAAATCAAATTTTGCATTAAGTTAAAAGTTTAATGAAAAAAAGAAAAAAAGAAAAAAAGAAAAAAAGAAAAAAAGAAAAAAAGAAAAAAAGAAAAAAAGAAAAAAAGAAAATTAGATACTATTTTCTTTTTCTATTAAACGAAAACCACTCAATGTGACAGTAAGAAAGAAAAACACGTAAAATGTTAAGCGTATCAAGTAGAACTTAATAAATCTATGTTTCTATTGTGGTTAGAAAGTATAGTATGCGATTCTGAGACAAGCCTAGAATGACAAAATCCGAGTTGTCATTCCGAAGAAGTGAGAACATATGAGAAATCTAGTATCTTAATAATGATAAATTCTATCAATGCAAAATTGTTCATGTAATACTCCTTTTTAATCTTTATTAATAATTAGTCTAAATAAATTGTTAATTATTTAGAATAATTCTATATTCGCACTCTAATTTGAGAACAGAATGTTAGGTAATTTATTGGAGAAGTTTAGATATGTGCTTGTAGTTGTAGTTTTTAGTGCAAATGCAAATGCAAATGCTCAAAATATCAATCAGCAATTAAAATTACATGTAATTGACAGTGATAGTATAGCATTACAAGATGTAAATGTCATTATCAACAATAGTAAATCTATTCGAACAGATAAAAATGGAGTTGCCGAAATAACTTTACCAATTGGTAATTATAGTTTAAAAATTTCTCACATAGCATATGAAGATAAAAATGTTAGCATAGATCTTACCAAAAACAGAACGTTAACATATGTGCTTGTCTCTAAAGAAATTGCTTTACAAGAAGTTGTTTTTACTGCAAAAGAAGACAAAGGATTGACATCTAAATCTGTAATAGATAGGAAAGCGATGGAACATCTACAACCATCTAGTTTTTCTGATTTGATGGAGCTTTTACCTGGTGGATTAGCCAAACAACCTAATCTTACAACGACTAATGTTGCTTTGATTAGAGAAAGTTCTGAAAGACCAACTGTAGGTGGTTATGAAACATCGTCTTTAGGAGTACAGTTTATGGTGGATGATAATATTATCAATTCCAATTCGGATATGCAACGTTCGTTAAATCAACTTGCATTTTCTTCAGCTCCAAAATATAGAAATACGATTTCGACAGGGATTGATATGCGAAGCATTTCGACGAATGACATAGAAAAAGTAGAGATAATACGAGGAATTCCGTCGGCTGCTTATGGTGACCTGACCTCTGGATTAATTAAAATAGAACGAAAAATAGGTGTAACTCCTTTACAAGCACGTGTTAAAGTAGATGGTTTTAGTAAACAATATTATGTAGGTAAAGGATTTAGTCTACGCGATAACTGGAAGTTGAATACATCTGTCGATTTTTTAAACGCGAAAGAAGATCCAAGCGATGATCAAGAGAATTATCAGCGTGTTACAGCATCATTGCGATCTGATTTAAAAACTAAATTATGGAATAATCCGTTGAGATGGAGATCTAATTTAGATTTTTCTAGCACTTTAGATAATGTTAGTATTGATCCAGATAATGCTTATGCACCTACAGATAGGTATAAATCTTATACAAGAAAATTTACAGTTACAAATAACTTTACATACGAACTTCCTAAAAAATCATTTTTTGATTTAGTAACTCTAAATACATCTATTATACAAGGTTTTGATCGTATAGAACAAAGACAATTCATACAATATTCGGGACCAAGAGCCTTACCATTATCAACTGAAGAAGGAGAAAGTGTAGGGATTTTTGCAGCAACTAGTTTTGTATCTGATTATAAGACAGATGGTAAACCTTTGGATTTGAACGCGCAATTACAAACATCTGGTAAAAAGAGTTTTATAGGCTTAATTAACACTTACGAACTTGGATTAGATTGGCGTTATAGCAAAAATAATGGTAGAGGAGATGTGTATGATGTTACACAGCCTCCATCTCCTAGTATGACTACGCGTCCTAGAGCATTTCGTGATATTCCTGCAACACAAAATATTGCTGCTTTTATAGGAGATCGTATCGATTATAAATTAAATAAACACTCATTTACATTATATGGAGGTTTACGTATAAGTAAGCTTTTAGGTGTGGATAAATCTTATACGATAAGCGATAAGGTTTTTGCAGAACCACGTCTTAATTTTCAGTATGGATTACCACAATTTATGATTGCAGGAAAACCACTTCAAATTGATTTAACATTAGGATACGGATTGTTTTATAAGCAACCAACAACTTATTATTTATATCCTAATAAACAGTTTACAGACTATGTTCAGTTAAATTATTATCATGATGATGCACGTTATCGTTACATAAATTATATGACGTATGTGCAATCATTAGAAAATAAAAATATAACTGCAGCAAAAAATATTAAGCAAGAAGTTAGAGCAGATTTTTCTTATAATAAACATAACTTCTCGATTACCTATTACAAAGAAAATATGAACAATGGTTTTCGACCATTCAATAATTTCAGAGTTAATTCATATAAAAAATATGATGCTACGAAAGTAGATCTTAACAATTGGACAGCAAACGGACCAGATTTAACAAATGTGCCATACACTATTGTAAGAGAACATGCAGCTTTTACAACGATAGAGAACGGAAGTGTGACGGATAAAGAAGGTATAGAATTTCAGTATAGTACACCACGTTTCAAAGGTATTAATACACGATTTACCTTAAGTGGTGCTTGGTTTAAAACAAAATATTACAATGATATTCCTATTTATGAAAAACCAAGTGTGTCTATAGGAGGAGTCATAGGGTCTTTCCCATATTGGATATCCCCCTGAATT
>NZ_DEVJ01000049.1:0-6484 GCF_002362875.1 Empedobacter sp. UBA3239
AAAATGCACAACGGGTATAAATTAATTAAATCAGCTTCTGAATTATATTATTTTGATTATGAGGGAGATAAAACAATTGTAAAAATTGAAAATAATAATTGGATTGAATATTTTATTGATGAATCTTTTTCTAAACTAAAATTACATTGGGAGAATAATTATGATTTTAATCTAGAATTTTTAGAAAGCAATAATTCAATGAAAAAATCATTTAGTAGAAAAGGAGAAAAATATAAATATAGAATTTTAAGTAAAGAGAATAATTATTATTGGATCGCTTATTATGCAAAAGATCTTAGTACAATCGTAAAATTTAAATTATATATTCAATAAAAAAACCTTCCATTTCTGGAAGGTTTTCTTGTTATATCGAGTTTCTTAATCTCTTTTATAATTTACAACAGCTTCTATAAAAGCTTGTGCATTTTCTACTGGAATATTTGGTAAAATTCCGTGACCTAAATTGGCAATATATTTATACGGACCAAAATCGTCAATCATTTCTTTTACCATTTGCTGAATAGTTTCTGGTGGCGATAACAAACGAGAAGGATCAAAGTTACCTTGTAACGTTTTTTTGAAACCTGTAAACTCGCGCGCTAATTGTGGCGTAATCGTCCAATCAACACCCAAAGCAGATGCTTTAGAATCTGCCATTTTCTCTAAAGCAAACCAACAACCTTTTGCAAAAACTGTTACAGGAACCACTTTAGAAACTTCGTTTACAATTTGCTCAATGTATTTCCAAGAAAATTCATCGTAATCTTTTGGCGATAACATTCCACCCCAAGAATCAAAAATCTGAATCACATTTGCACCATGTTCCACTTTTTTCAACAAATATTGAATCGTTGTTTGTGTAATTTTTTCTAATAATTGGTGTGCTGCAACTGGATTTTGGAAACAAAAGCCTTTCGCTTGATCAAAAGATTTAGAACCACGACCTTCCACTGCATAACACAACAATGTCCAAGGCGAACCTGCAAAACCAATCAATGGAATTTTATTGTCCAACTCTTTCTTTGTGATATCCATCGCTGCATAAACGTATCCTAACTCTTCTTCAACATCAGGAATATAGACTTTTTCTACATCTTGAGCTGTACGAATAGGATTCTCTAACCAAGGGCCAACACCAGGTTTCATCTCGAAATTCATTCCCATTGCTTGTGGAACAACCAAAATATCTGAAAAGATAATTGCTGCATCCAATGGAAAACGACGAATTGGTTGAACTGTAATTTCAGCTGCTAACTCTGGCGTTTGACAACGTGTAAAGAAATCATATTTATCTCTCAATTCGATAAACTCTGGTAAATAACGTCCTGCTTGACGCATCATCCACACTGGCGGACGCTCTACCTCCTCACCTCTCAATGCTTTTAAAAGCAAATCATTTTTTATCATTGATGTATTTTTTTATATTTTCGATAACCACTTCCACCAATGGTGTTTGCGCAGTTATAATTTCATGATTTGGATAAACTTCTTGTATCGCAGAAGTTGTTGTATTTCCGATTGTAAAAATACGCGAACTTTCTGGAATTTCATTTTGTTGATGAAACGCTTTGAATGATAACGGACTAAAAAAAGCATACACATCAAATGTTTCATTTAATTGACAAACAATTTGTTCTGATTGATATGTAATGATTTGATTGACTTCGTGATTTGCTTTTGACAATTCATTTACCAACAAATCTCGGCGCGAAGAACCACATAAGAAATTCCATTTCGGAGAATAGTTTTCTGAAATCAATTTCGGCGCTAAATCTTCTGCATAATCTTTAACCAACACAATCTTTCTGTTTTGCGCTTTTAGTTTTTCGGCCGTTTTTTTTCCAACAACAAAAAAATGACCATTCAATTCCAATCCTTGAATGGCATTTACTGTATTTTGACTCGTCACGATAAATTGATGAACAGATTCATCAATCTGCGCAGAAATTTCATTTTTTGAAGTTAATTCGATTTGTAAAGTTGGTTTACAAACCACCTCAACATCAGTTCCAAATTCTTTTTCAAGCAATTCAGGAGAAATTAACTTCGTGAATAAAACCTTCGTTCGCACTATTTCGTTCCGATTTCTTTTTTAATTTCTTCAATCATTTTTGCTGCACCTTGCGCAATACATTCTTCAGCAAATTCGCGACCTTTCGTCAAATATTCATCTGCTTTGAATTGTCTTTCGATTGAAATCATCTCTTGTCCATCAATTGATAAAATTGCTCCTTTGAACGAGTAATTTTCTTCATCAATTTTCTCAACTAATGCTCCAATTGGCGCTGTACAACCACCTTCTAAAACATTCAAGAATTGACGTTCTACTGTTGCAAAAAGTTCACATTGAGGATTATTAATATCACTCAAATCCAAACCTTCTTTGGCTACAATTCCTAAAATTCCTTGTGATGGTGCAGCAATCATCCAATCAATCACTTTATAATGAAGACCTTTTTCTGCCAATTCATCTAAAATTTCTGAACGATCCAAACCTGCAAAAGCAAAAACAGCTCCGTCCCAATCTGCATTATCTTGCAACTTTTTCAGACGTAATTGCACATTTCCACGTAAATCTACAATCGTATCATTTGGATATTTATGATTCCAAAATGCTTTACGACGCAAAGATCCAGTAGCGATAACACGATGTTTTTTCTCGAAAATATCTTCCGATTTGTACACCAAAATATCCGCAGAACTTGCGCGTTCTGGATATGCAATCAACTCTAATTTTTCTGGTAAAACAGTTGGCACATCTTTCAACGAATGAACCGCAATATCTACTTGATCATTCAACAAAGCAATGTCCAATGAACGCGTAAAAACACCTGTTAAACCTAATGAATAAATGGGTTGTTTTAGATTTGCATCGCCTTCAGAAGTAATCGGAACGATTTCTGTTGGATGACCTTTTGCCTCAAGAATAGAAGCAACTTTATTGGCTTGCCAAAGCGCTAACGGACTTTGACGTGTACCAATTTTTATTGTTTTCATGATTGTATTAAGCTTGTTTTAAATGAAACATTTTTTCGATTAACTGAATTGTTTCGTCTGCATTTTCTTTATTTTCGATCAAATAAGAAGCAAACTGATTTGTAATTTTCTGAATTACTTTTTCAGTTAAAATCGTTTCATTTTCGTCAATGTTTACATTATCTTTTTTCAAATTATTTAAAGCAAAACTCTGAAAAAAGTCTAATCTATCTTTGAAAGATTGAATAGCTGGAACCAATTCTCTGGTTTCTAACCATTCGTAAAACTCTGTAGAATGCTCCTCTATAATTGCCAATGCTTCTGGAATTGCATTGCGACGTTGCGCAATTGTATCGTCTACCATTTTAGATAATCCATCTACATTTACCAATTGAATAGATTCGCGAGCAGCCAATGTATGAATTACATTTTCTGGAACTGACATATCAATAATCGTCATTTCCTTATCGAACGGAATCATTTCTTCTGTAATCGTGTAATTACTTGCTCCCGTTGCAACAATTAGAATATCTGTTTTTTGTAATTCTTCTTTTAATTCGCTGTGATCTTTTACGGTAATATCGTATTTCAGTCCAAGAACTTCTGCCTTTTCTTTTGTACGATTGATTAGCGTAATGTTTGTATTTGGATAATGTTTGACCAAATTAGCACACGTATTACGACCAATTTTACCAATTCCGTACAACAAAATATTTTTGTCAACCAAGTTTCCTTGCGTTGCTTGAATAAAATTAACCGCTGAATATGCGACCGAAGCAGAACCGTTACTTAAGAAAGTTTCGTTCTTTACTTTTTTACTAATTTGGATTGCAGTATTTACCAAACGCTCTAAAAAAGCATTTGATGCACCTTGTTTTTTGAAACGAGAAAACCAAATTTTGATTTGTCCGATAATATCAAAATCACCTAAAATCTGACTTTCTAATCCCGACGAAACACGGAATAAATGTGTAATCGCTTCTTCTCCTTCTTTTACCATCATAAATTGACGGAATTCATCTGCATTACCTTCTGTGTATTTACAATATTGCTCAACGATTTGATCTTCGTTTTCTGCAAAACCATAAAATTCAGTACGATTACAAGTTGATACAATAAAAAAGTTTTCTAAACCATTCGTTTTAGAATCTTGTGTAAACGTTTCAACTTGTTCCGGGAAAAATGTAAATTTACCACGTGTAATGGCGTCAGCTTTTTCATAACTGATTCCGATTACGTAAAAATTTTCTTCCGTTTTATTACCTCTAATTGCCATTTCTTCAAATACTGATACAAAAGTAGTTTCAAAAGTCTTCGAAAAATAACTTTAAAAAGAAAAAATAACGCTAAAAATTAAAGTTTGCTTTTTTAGAATAATTATAAATTAAAGGTTTATATTTGTATGTAAACCATTATAAAGAGCGAAGTTGACAATTATCACGTTTTTTATATGACAAACCTCATTATTCAAAATGGAATTAAAAAATACCCATAAAAGTAAAATTAACGAGTATAAATTGTCAACAGACGTATTTATCGCTCAAATAGACAACTTTACAGCTTCTACAGACACGATTCTGAAAGGAATTGACAAGCGTTATATACAATTCTATTTTTGTACAAAAGGTTCGCTGACATTTAATTTTAATAATGGTATTTATAAAATCAATTTGAACGAAGGAAAAAGTTTTTTGTTTTATTATCCAACATTAGATATTCCATTATCGTTAAATATAAATGCAGAAAGTAAGGTTTATATTGTGGTTTTGTCTATTCATAAATTACATCAATTGTTTGCAGAATATCAAATTCAGAATAATTTGATTTCGAGCATGACGCAAGAGAAATTTTATATTGAACGCGAAATTGGGCCAGCGATAAAATTAGTTTTGAATCAAATTGAACAAATGAAACTTTCTCCACAATTTCAAAATTTATTTTTGATTGGAAAAATGTACGAATTGTTCACGCTTTATTTTTCTGAAATCGAAAATCAAACTGAGCATTGTCCTTTCTTGAATGATGAAAATGAAGGAAAACGAATCAAAGAAATCAAAGATTATTTATTAGCTGATTTTAAAAATCCGCCAACCATCAAACAACTTTGCGAAAAATTTTCCATTTCTGAATATCATCTGAAAGAAGGTTTCAAAGAACTTTATGGAACAACTGTTTATGGTTATTTATTGGATAAAAAACTGGAATATGCCTTGCATAAATTAGAAGAAAATCAACAAATGGTAAAAGATATCTCGTTTGAAATTGGTTATGAAAACCCATCTCATTTTATATCAGCATTTAAGAAGAAATATGGTCTAACGCCTAAACAATACATCAAACAATTTCAGTAAAAAATTTAAGAATTGTTAATCTTAATATCATTTATTAGCTACTTATAAATACTTATTTTTGCTAAATATTTATAAATAGTTATGCAAAAATTTTTACTTTTTTTATTTCCTTTTGCCGCTTTTGCGCAACAACCCGATTATTATGAAGGGATTGATTTTAAACAAAATGGAAAAACGATAAAGGAAGAATTACACGATTTAATCAATGCTACACATCATGCAGTTAGCTATACGCCTGGAGTTTGGAATATTTTAGATAAATCTGACTTAGATTTAGATTCACAAGGTCGCGTTTTATTGATTTATGGTTTTACTGATAATTCTACTGTTTATGCTGAACAGCGAACACGTGATGTAAACAATAAAAACAAATCTGGCGGAAATGCAAATGGAAAATGGGAACGCGAACATGTTTTTCCAAAATCATTAGCAAATCCTGTTTTAACGACTAATAATCCAGGAACAGGTACAGATGCGCACAATTTACGTGCAGTTGATAGACAATTAAATTCGACAAGAAGTAACAATGCTTATCGTGAAAAATGGGCACAAGATGTGACAGGACAAGCTAAATTGATCAATGGAGGTTTTTATCCTGGTGATGAATGGACGGGAGATGTGGCGCGAATTATTATGTATATGTATGTACATTATGGGTTGGAAACAGATCCGCAATTGGTTGCGTACAACAATACCACGACAAACAAAGAAGATAGAATGCCTGATATGTTTTTGAAATGGAATGTACAGGATAAAGTATCTGAATTTGAGAAAGTCCGAAACGAAATTATTGCCGAAACACAAGGAAGTCGAAATCCATTTATTGATAATCCGTATTTAGCAACATTAATTTGGGGCGGAGATAAAGCCGAAAATACTTGGGCTGAATTATCTGCGAACGATTACAATTATCAACAAACACTCGTAGAAATTTTTCCTAATCCAACAACAGATAAGGTAAAAATTAATGCGAAGAATTTTGATTACGTGAATCTGTATGATTTTAATGGTCGTTTACTTGGAATTGAATTGGGTTCGGAAGTTAATTTGAAAAATTATCCAGCTGGAATGTATATTTTATCTATTCACCTAAAAGATGGAAACATCATCACGAAAAAAGTGATTAAGAAATAATTTTAAACAAAAAATTCCAACTC